>JBKJKR010000464.1:0-18355 GCA_046597135.1 Acidimicrobiales bacterium
CGCGCCGGCATCCGCGCCGGCACCGAGCTCTGTGCACTCGGCACGCACACCAAGGCCATGGCCGAGTTCACCGCGAACATCCGCGAGAAGGGGCTCACCGGTGCGTTGTCCGAGCGCGACGCGCCGTTCCGTGACTACCGCACCACCACGGGGAGCTGACCGCCCGGCCCGCGCGCCGGGCTCAGGCGTGCGGGCCGGGATCCCAGCCATCGGCGCGGAGGTGCTCCTCGCCGAAGCGGAGTGCGGGTTCCTCGAGCGGCACCGACAACGTGTCGTTCCAACGGTTCATGAACCCGAACATCGAGATGACCGCTACGAGCTCGAGGATCTGATCGTCGTCGAAGTGGACGCGCAGGTCGTCGAAGTGCGCGTCGGTCGTGGCGTTCGGCACGGCGCCCGCCGCCGCGGCAAGGCGCAATGCCGCGCGTTCGGCGGGCGTGAAGAGCTCGCTGGTCTCGAAGCCCCAGATCTCCTCGAACTTGCGTGGGTCGGTGCCGACCTGATGGTTCGCGTTGTTGGCCGTGTGCGCCCAGCAGAACCGGCAACCGGCGACGCGGCTCGACATGTGGCCGACGAGCCACTTCAGCTCGATACCGACCCGGCCTGGCACCAGCACGGCGCGCGAGAGCCCGAGCATCGCGTCGGCGAGCCCGGGCACGCGCGAGAACAGCAGCGCGTTGTGGGGGACGTGTCCCATCTTCGCCTCGGTGGCGCGGACCTTGGCGAGGGTGTCGGGATCGAGGTCCTCGACCGCGGGCAATGGAACACGTCCCACCGTGCGTCCTATTCGGGGATGCGGCCGGCGAGGGCCGCGTCGATCGGGGCGTCGCCGAAGCGCTTGCGCACGAGCGACTCGAGGTATGGCGCCTTGGTGAGCTCGTTGCCGCCCTCGATGCCGATGCTCTGCCCGGTGACCCACGACGATTCGGGTCCGGCGAGGTAGCGGACGCCCGCCGCGATGTCGTCGGGCACGCCGGTGCGCCCGAGTGGCTTCTCGGCGATGAACTGGGCCATGACCGGCTCGTTCTTGAACAGACCGTCTTTGGTGCCGTCGGTCTTGACGAGCCCGGGGCGCACGGCGTTGACGCGGATGTTCAGCCGGCCGAGCTCGAGCGCCGAGCCGCGCACGAGGCCTTCGACGCCCGACTTCGAGGTGTTGTACAGCGTGAGGAACGGCCACGGCAGCTTGGCGGCGTCGGACGAGATGCAGACGATGGACCCGCCGCCGCCCTTGGCCATGAGGGGCGTGGCGTTGCGGATGACGAGGAACGCCGACACCACGTTGCGGCGCAGTTCTTCGAGCACCTCTTCGCCGTCGAACATGAGGAGCGGCTTCATGGTGCCGCCGCCCACGACGGACACCGCGATGGCCAACCGATCGGCGCGCGCTTCGGCCGCGGCGAGTGCATCGGTGAGCGAGGCGGCATCGAGCGCGTCGCCCACGAAGTACTCGACGGTGGCGTCGCTTCCCGCGATGTCGAGGATCTCTTGGCGTGCCTTGACGAGCGTTGCTTCGGTACGGCCCATGATCGTGACCGCCGCGCCGTCGCGGGCGAGCCACGCGGCCGATGCGCCGCCGATTCCGCCGCCGCCGCCGGTGACCAGTGCGGCCTGACCGGCCAGTGGTTTGCTGCCGTTTGCAGACATCTATTCCCCTTGGTTGTTTCGCTACAGAGCTGCGCGTCGGGTCATTCGACGCGGCGCGACTTGGTGGCACTGGCGCGCATGCGCTCGCGCAGCGCCTTGTTGGTGACGAACACCGGCACGTTGTCGGCGTCGAGGAAACCCGGCTTGGCGAGCGCACCGCCGTCGAGCACGATCGTCTGCCCCGTGATGGCACTCGACAGATCGGACAAGAGGAACAACGCGGTCGCCGCGATCTCGATCGGGAGGACGCGCCGACCCAACGGGATCACGGCGCGCTCGATGCGGGCCATCTCTTCGGGATCCGCCGGCGTGAAGGTCTCGACGCCGCCCGGCGCCACGGTGTTGACGCGGATGCCGAGCGGACCGAACTCGAGGGCGAGCGTGCGGGCGAGCGACATGACGCCGGCCTTCGTCGCGCCGTACAACGCGTGGAACGGTGCGGACGCGATGCCGGTGGCCGCGCTGATGCTGACGAGGGAACCCCCGCGCCCGGCGTCGACCATGGCCTTGGCGACGCCCTCGTGGGTCACCACGGCGGTACGCAGGTTCCGGTCGACGAGATCGTCGTAGGTCGCGGTGCCGAAGCCGATGAACGGTCCGAACTCGGCCGGCTCGACGCCGCCGATGAGCGCGACCATGCCGTCGGGCGGCCCGACCTGCTCGGTGGCCTCACGCACGACCGCGGTGAGCGCCGCCAGGTCGCGGCAATCGCCTGCGAGCGCGACGGTGGGGTATCCGTGCTCCCGCAGTCGCGTTGCCAGCTCGTCGAGGCGCGCCTGGTCGACGTCGATGAGCACGGTCGTGGCCCCGGCCTCGGCGAGCGCGAGCGCGACGGCCGAGCCGATCGCTCCCGCGGCGCCGGTTATCACGATGGTGCGTCCCCCGATGTGCAGCCGATCCGTGATCACGTGGCCCCCTCCGTGCCGGTCAGCATGATGGCACAGCTTTCGAATTGTCAATGTTCACCTTCGAGATCGATTGACCGCAGGGCGACCGGGCCGTAGCGTCCCGGCCATGGGGACTGATCTTTCGCACGACCACGTACCGGTGCTCGACCGATTCCGGTTGACCGACAAGGTGGCCGTGGTCACCGGCGCAGGCAAGGGCATCGGCGCGGCGATCGCGCTGAGCCTCGCCGAGGCGGGCGCCGACGTGGCCATCGTCTCGCGCACCGAGAGCGACCTGGACGAGGTGGCGGCAGCCGTGCGGGCTACCGGACGCCGCGCACTCGTGTTCCCGGCCGACCTGAACGACCTGTCGGTGCTGCCGACGTTGCTCGATCAGATCGTGGCCGAGCTCGGCGGGCTCGACATCGTCGTCAACAACGCCGGCGGTTCGCCGTCGTACCCGTTCCTCGACACGCGGGTCGAGCACCTCGAAGGGTCGTTCCACTTCAACGTGTCGGCCACGTTCGAACTGAGTCGGCTCGCCGTGCCCTTGCTGCTCGAGCGCGGCGGCGGATCCATCATCAACATCAGCTCGGTCGCCGGCACCAAGACCACACGCGGCGGGCTCGTCCACGGCACCCTCAAGGCCGCGATCTCCCACATGACCAAGATGATGGCGCAAGACCTCGCGCCACGGATCCGGGTGAACGCCGTGCTGCCGGGGGCGATCGAAACGGCCGCGCTGGCGCGGTTGCTCGGGCGCCTCGATCCGAGCGTGCGCGCGACGATGATCGAACGCACGCCGATGCGTCGCAATGGTTCGCCCGACGACATCGCGCCGATGGTGGTGTTCCTGGCGTCGCCGGCCGCATCGTGGATCACCGGGAAGCTCTACGACATCGACGGCAACGCGGCGGCCGACCTCATCCCGAAGGCCATCCCCGACCTCTGAGCCCCACTTGCTCGTTCGGGAGCCCGCGGTCAGTGTCCGAGGTCGACCGGCGGATAGAAGCTGGCCGGTCCGAACGAGCGCATCTCGTCGAGGAAGGACGTCGCGAACGGATCGGTCCCGCCGCTCACCGCCCACGCCTGGCGCTTGCGGTTCCATTGCTCGGGGTCGAGCCGGTGCGCCTCGCGCTGATGTGCGATGGCATCGTCGTCACGTCCGCGTAGGCGGAGAACTTCGGCCAGCGCGTAGTGCGCGGCAGCGCGAGCGGCGTCGATGCCGTGCGCGCGCGAGCGGGCGACGACCTCGTCGGCCGCCAGCGCGAACCGACTTGCGGCACCGTGCTCGACCCAGTCGCGCAACGCGTCGACCCATGCTGCGCCGCGGTGGGGGAACGCGTTGATGTAGTCGAACGTCTCGCGTTGTTCGGCGGGCATCGCGTCGGTGACCGGGAGCTGCTGCTTGGCCTTGACGAAGCTGATCTCGGGGCCGCGCACAATGCGGCCGGTCTCGTCGAACCAGATGCTCGACGGCACGTTCACCCAGCCGAACGCCTCGACGGTGAGGAGCGCCTCATCGATGAGCGCGAGCAACCCGTCGACCTCGAGCGGCGCAAGCCAGGGTTCGGCGCCGGCGGGCGTGTCGAGAGCGATGGTGATCACGTCGACCCCATGGGCCTGGAACTCGCGGTGCAAGGCCTGCCACACGGGCAGGTCGGTCTTGCACCCTCACCAGGACGCCCATGCGGCGAGCACCCCGCGCCGGCCGACCAACGACCGGAGGGCGAACGGTGTCCCGTCGGCGCGCGCCACCGTGATGTCGGGCAGCGCGGCCGACACGAGCGCGTGCGAGCGGGCTTCGGGGCCCACTGCCCACAGGCCGGACGTCGAGTCCTCGACCAACGCGACGCCGAGTGCGGCGGCGAGCGCCACGGGGTCGCGTCGAGCGGCGTCGGGCACCATCACGCACACGTCGTCACGGCAGACCCCGCGAGCTTCGAGGTGCCATCCGGTGACGTCGAGCAGCGTGGCCGCGTCGAGATGGTCGAGGACGACCGTGCCGGTGCGTGCGGGTGTGGTGTTCATCGGCGCAGCGTAGGGCCGTCACCCGCTTCGTGCGGTCGGTGCGCCGGTGCGTGCGGGTCCTAAGCTCAGGGCGAGGCAAGGGGGACGCACATGACCGAGCACGCGACCACGGTCGACGAGATCCCGTGGATCATCTCGGTCGACGATCACGTCGTGGAACCGCCCGGGATCTGGCAGGACCGGCTGACCGGTCGCGATCTCGAAGCGGCACCCCGGGTGGTGGCCGACACCTGCGAGACCATCTACGACCCGATGACCCGCGCCGTTCGCTACATCAAGGGTGGCGAGGGCCCGGTTGTCGACTGGTGGCTCTACGAGAACACGGCCAAGCCCATCCCGATGGTGGTGGCCTGCGCCGGCTATCCGTTCGAGGAGCACACCATCGAGGCCATCGCCTACGCCGACATGCGTCCGGGCTGCTACGACCCGAAGGCTCGCTTGACCGACATGGACCTCAACCACACCGAGCGCTCGTTGTGCTTCCCGTATGTCACGCGGTTCGCCGGGCAGTGGTTTCTCGAGGCGACCGACAAGGACCTCGCGCTCCGATGCGTGCAGGCCTACAACGACTGGATGGTCGACGAGTGGTGCGGCGACACCGCCGGCCGGCTCATCCCGCTCGGCTTGGTGCCGCTGTGGGACGCGGATCTGGCGGCCGCCGAGGTGCACCGAAACGCGGCGCGCGGCATGCGCGCCATCACCTTCACCGAGATGCCCAGCAACCTCGGTCTGCCGTCGATCCACGACCCGACCCGCTTCTGGGACCCCTTGTTCCGCGCATGCGACGAGACGGGCACCGTAATGTGCATGCACATCGGCAGCGGTTCGAAGATGGCCGACGTGAGCCCGTTCGCGCCGCGCGCGGCGAACACGGCACTCACGTTCGCGATGGCCCAGACCTCGCTCGTGGAATGGTTGGTGTCGGGCAACCTGGTGCGCTTCCCGAAGCTCAAGATCGCCTACAGCGAGAGCCAGATCGGGTGGATGCCGTTCATCCTCGAACGCCTCGACAAGGTGTTCGAACATCGTGAGTACGCCGGCATGGACCCGATCATCACCGAGCCCCCGAGCTCGTACATGGCGGGGCGGGTCTACGGGAGCTTCTTCGACGACGAGGTCGGCATCGCGTCACGGCACATCATCGGCGTGAAGCAGTTGGTGTTCGAGATCGACTACCCGCACCAGGACACCACGTGGCCCAACACGCGCGCCGTGGTCGAGAAGATGGCCGCCACCGTCACCCCGGCCGAGCTCGAGTGCATCCTGCGCACCAACGCGCTGGACATGCTCGGGATCAGCTGACGCCGCGATGAGCTACGACCTGGTCATCCGCAACGGTGTCGTCATCGACGGCTCCGGGCTCGACGCGTACCGCGCCGATGTGGGCGTCATCGGCAACCGCATCGCGCACATCGGCCGCATCGCCGAGCGCGGTCGCGACGACATCGATGCCGAGGGTCATGTCGTCACGCCCGGTTTCATCGATGGTCACACGCACATGGACGCGCAGGTCTTCTGGGATCCGCGCGGCACCTTCTCGTGCTATCACGGCGTGACCACCGTGGTCATGGGGCACTGCGGGTTCACGCTGGCCCCCGCCCCTGCGGCGCAACGCCATCTCGTGATCCGCAACCTCGAACGCGCCGAGGACATCTCGGGCGAGGCCATGGCTGCGGGCATCGAGTGGAGCTGGACCACCTTCGCCGAGTACCTCGACGCGGTCGACGCGCGGCCGAAAGGCATCAACTACGCGGCGAACATCGGCCACTCTGCGTTGCGCACCTACGCCATGGGGGAGCGCGCGTTCGAGGGCGCGCCCACCGAGGACGACATGTCGGCGATGGTGGCCGAGCTACGAGCCGCCATGCGGGCGGGTGCGTACGGCTTCACGACGTCGCGCACCCGGCAGCACCAGACATCCGACGATCGTCCGGTCGCGTCGCGGCTCGCGAGCCTCGACGAGGTGGCGCGGCTCGTCGAGGTGCTCGGCGAGGAAGGGAAGGGGATCTTCCAGCTGGTGCAGGATCCGCCCGCCCCCGACGAGGAAGCGGCGCGCGACGAGTGGATGCGGTCGTTGGCCGTGCGTACGGGCGTGCCGTTCGCCGTCGGTGCAACGGGTGGGGCGCGCGGCGTGAAAGCGCTGCGGCTCATCGACGACATCGCGGCCGCGGGTGGCCGCATCTTTGGGCTCACGCACCCGCGCGGCATCGGCACGATGTCGTCGTTCCTGACGCAGCTGCCGTTCGACAACCTGCCCGAGTGGCGCGAGCTGCGAGCCCTCCCCATCGACGAGCAGAAGCATGCGCTGCGCGACCCCGACCTGCGCAAGCGCCTCGTGTGGTCGGCGAACAACAGTCCCTACGGGGAACGACTGGGGGGTGAAGCCCCGAAGCCGGATTTCGACCTGATGCGCGTGCTCGACCAGCCGGTGCCGCCGAACCCCACGGTGCGAGAGGCGGCGGCCGCGCGCGGCGTCGACCCGGTCGAGCTCATGATCGACCTGTCGCTCGAACGTGACTTCGCACAGTTCTTCGTGCAGCCCGGCGCGGCGTTCGACTACGACGCGGTGAGAACCCTGTTGAAGCACCCGCGAACCGTCATGGCGTTCTCCGATGCCGGCGCGCACGTGAGCCAGATGTCGGACTGCTCGATCCAGACGCACCTCCTTGCGCACTGGGTGCGCGACCGGCAGGACTTCACGCTCGAAGAGGCCGTGCGCATGATCACGCTCGCGCCGGCCCGCGCTTGGCGGTTCCACGATCGGGGCCTCGTGCGCGAGGGTCTCGTCGCTGACCTCAACGTGTTCGACCCGGCCACCGTCGCGCCCGATATGCCGACGGTGGTGCACGATCTGCCGGCGGGGGCGCGCCGCATCCGTCAGACCGCGTCGGGGTTCCTCGCGACGGTGGTGGCCGGCCGGGTCACCGTGCGGGCGGGCCAGCACACCGGCGCGTCGCCGGGCGTCCTCATCCGTTCTTGAAGTTGGTGGTCTCCCACACGCGCTGGTTCAAGTAGTCCTGCACGTCGGCGATGTAGGTGATGGCCGCGGGCGTGCGCCAACGTCCGGCGAACCACACGCCGAGACATCCCTGAACGTCGCCGGCCCCATAGGTGCCGGTGTGCTCGACGTCGTTCAGCCAGCCGAGGCGACCTTCGAAGCATTCGCGCCACACGGCGTACGTGTAGTCCACGTTGTACGCAGAGGACGCACGCGCGTTGTTGTTCACGAACGCGGTGCCGTGGTACGGCACGCGCACCTGACCGAGTCCGAACGACTCGCCGTTGTCGCCCACGGTGCTCATGTGCCACCACGATTCCTTGGCGATCTGCGCGCGCACGATGTCTTCGTCGATGCCCCACTTGCACGCCACCCATTGCAGGATCTCGTCGGTGGTGCCGGTGAAGTTGCCCGTGACGCGCGGGTAGAGGCTGTTCGCACCGACGCCCCTGGTGCTGTTGGGCGCCGCGTTGGCGGCGCGGACCTCGGGGACCCGACGCACTGCGGCCGCGCACGTGCTGTCGCTCGGCAAGGCTGTGCCGACGAGCCGCGTGGTGAACCGGCCGGTGCCGGGCGGCGGTGCGGTCGTCGGCGGCGCAGTCGGTGGCGGGGCGGTGGGCGGCGGTGCAGTCGGTGGCGGTGGTGCTGCGGTGGCGGGTGGAGCGGTGGCGGGTGGAGCGGTGGGCAACGGTGCGCTGACCGATGCCGGTGGCGCGGTCGGCGTCGGTGCGGTGCTCGGCGGCACGGTCACTGCCACGGTGGTGGTGGCCCCCGCGGCGGTGGCGCCGGTGGCGGAGGCGCCCGTGACCGCAGTGGCCCCGGTGCTCTTCGGCTCGATCGGGCCCGGGCCGTTGCCGACCTCGATGGATGACGTGGTCGTCGTCGCGTCCGACGATCGGGCATCGCCGCCGCCCCCACATGCGGCGAACAGCAGCGCAGTGACCGCGGCGGCAGTCACGGCCTTCAGTTTCCGTTGCATATCGACCCCTCACAATGGTGGTCGCCCGCTTTCAGCGTACGGGTGCCCCTCGGTGACCGCACCGCAGGCTGCCGTAGGCCGTTCGGCGAACCCTCAGGTGTGTCGAACGCGACCCGAAAGGAAGGAGACTTCCTCACTCCACCCACGAGAGGCTTTCCCTATGACCGTGCTCGTCACCGGCGGCGCCGGCTACATCGGCTCGCACACCGTGCGCGCGCTCCGGGCGACCGGTCGCGAGGTGCTCGTGCTCGACACGCTCGAGCTCGGCTTCGAGGCTGCGACGCTCGGTGCGCGACTCGTGGTCGGCAACGCGGGCGACGGTGCGCTCGTGCGGGCGCTCGTCGACGAGCACGAGATCGACAGCGTCGTCCACTTCGCGGGCTACAAGAACGCCGGCGAGTCGATGCAGGTGCCGGCCAAGTACTTCGAGAACAACGTCGTGGCCACGGCCCGGCTGCTCGAGGCACTCGTGGGCTCGTCGGTGCGCAGCTTCGTGTTCTCCGGTTCGTGTTCCGTCTACGGCACCCCCGCGGTGCTGCCGGTCGTCGAGCAATCGCCGTTGCAGCCCGAGAGCCCCTATGGGCAGTCGAAGCTCATCGGCGAGCAGCTGTTGCGCTGGCACGGCGAGGTGCACGGGCTGAAGTGGATGAGCCTGCGGTACTTCAACGCGTCGGGCGCTTCCACCGACACGGTGATCGGTGAGGACATGTCGCACACGTTCAACCTGGTACCGCTCGTCATGAAAGCGGCACTCGGGCTTCGCTCAGGGGTACAGGTCTACGGCACCGACTTCCCGACGCCTGACGGCACCGCGGTGCGCGACTACATCCACGTCGAGGACCTGGCCGACGGGCACGTGCGGGCGCTGCACCACCTCGAATCGGACGGCGAGTCCGGCGCGCTCAACCTCGGTACCGGCACCGGCTCATCCGTGCAGCAGGTGATCGATCTGGTGGCCGAGGTCAGCGGGCGAACCGTGCCCACCGAGTACGTCGGCCGCCGCGCCGGCGACCCGGCCGCGGTGTGGGCCGACAACCGCAAGGCCACAGCCGCGTTGGAGTGGGTGCCGCGGCACGGCCTGCGCGAGATCATCGAATCGGCGTGGCGCTGGCACGAATCGCGTCCGAACGGCTACACCTGATCCGAGCGGCGTCGGACGCCGCGGCGGCCGAGTCCCGGGCGCGCGAGCATGGCCCATGGACATCGGTGTTGGTCTCCCCATGAAGGCGCTCGAAGCGGACGAGCTCGCAGAGTTCGCGCACACGATCGAGAGCGGCCCGTTCGCCAGCCTCAGCCTCGGTGACCGCTTGGCGTACGAGTGCCACGACGTGCTCACCGCGCTGGCGTACGTCGCGGCCATCACCACGCGCTTGCGGCTCACGTCGTCGGTGTTGTGCCTGCCGATGTATCGCGAAGGTGTGGTGGCCAAGCAGGCGGCGTCGATCGATCGGTTGTCGAAGGGTCGGCTGAGCCTGGGTCTCGGGCTCGGTGGCCGCGAGACCGACTTCGCCGTGTCGCCTGCGCCATGGAAGGGCCGCGGTCAGCGCTTCGAGGAGCAGCTGGCCACGATGCAACGCATCTGGCGCGGCGAGCCGCCGTTCCCTGGCACCAACCCGGTCGGGCCGGTCCCGTTCACGCCGGGCGGCCCCGAGGTCATCATCGGTGGGTTCGTACCCGCGGCCATGCGACGTGCAGGCCGCATGGCGCACGGTTTGCGCAGCTTCGCGTTCGGTGCCGACACCAAGGTCCACCTCGATCGCTACGCACTGACCAAAGAGGCGTGGGACGAAGCCGGTCGGCCGGGCCGGCCGCGCCTGATCGCCGCGTGCAACTTCGCGCTCGGACCCGGTGCGCACGACGCGTTCGTGAAGCACGCGCACACCTACTACGGATACGACCAGGCCTTGCTCGACGATGCGCTGTCGAGCAACGCGCCGACGTCGCCGCAGGCGATCCTCGAGTTCATCGCGAAGTGCGAAGCCGACGGCATCGACGAGCTCGTCTTCACCACCGTCACCGCCGACACCATGACCGCCATGCGCGAGCTCGCCGAAGTGGTCGCACATCGGTGAGCGATGGAGGGCTGATCGACGGAGCCGGTCAGGCGAGGAACGCGGTGAGCACCTCGTTGGTGCGCTCAGGGGCTTCCTCGGGAATGAAGTGGCCGCACGAAGCGCCTCGCGCCACCAGGTTCGGGAAGTGCCGCGGGAACGACTCGGCATAGAGGTTGCCCTGCGGGACGTAGTCGTCGGGCGGCAGTTCGCCGTCGACGAAGGCCTGGGGCATCAGGAAGGGGCTGAACAGGTACAGCGCCGGTCCGTCGAAGGTCTTGTGTCGATCCTCGGGCGCGAAGACCGGGAAGGTCCCGAAATCGGGATGGGCGAAGAGCAGACCTTCGTGGTTCCACATCGATGCCACGGTGAGGTTCGACCAGAACTCGTACCCGAGCCCGTGGCGGGCGCCGGGGAGCTCGAACTCGCGGTGGAAGGGCAATGCGTGGCGGTAGTACTCGATCGCGTGGAACCACACGTCGGGGTCGTCGAAGGACTCGGTGAAGTGCGCGGCGTCGGCTGCGGTGTAGACCCGTGTCGGATCCCATTCGCTCATGGCTTCGCTGCCGGGTGAACCGTCGACGGGCGCCCATGGCGAGTGCGGTGGCCCGCTGTAGGTGCGCGACCCTCCGGCGAAGAGACTGCGGATGAACTCGCGGCCATGGCGCGCGAAGAACTCCTCGGCCTGGGGCTCGCACTTGAACCAGTAGCCGTGGATGCCCCAGGGGATCCACACCGACGTGAGCGTGTCGATCAGCGCGAGTCGATCGAGCCGCGCACCATGATCGAGTGCGACCTTCGTGGCGATGATGCCGCCCCAGTCATGGCCGACGAGACGCACTTCCTGCAGACCGAGGGAATCGAAGAAGTCGACGATGTCGCGGGCCAGCAGGTCGCGCGTGACGCGCATCCGTGGTTTGTCGGTGCGACCGAACCCGCGCGTGTCGAGCGCGAACACCTCGTACTCCTCGGCCAGCACCGGGATCTGGTGGCGCCACATGTTCGACGTCTGCGGGAACCCGTGCAGCAGCACCACCGGTGGTGCGCCGGGTCGGCCGGCATGGAGGTAGTGCACCCGGAGCGAAGCGGTGTCGACGAAGCAGGATTCCATCTCGCGGATCGTAGGTGCCCGCGAGATGCGTAGCTCGTCTCGTACTCGCCCCAGATGTCGTCCATGACTGCGATCCTTTCGTCGAGGCCGGCCACGTTGACCGGTTCGTACCGATGGATGCCGCAACTGAGCGCAAAGTTCCCGAGGATCGAAAGAAGTTCGACGAGCTCCCGTTCAGCTCGTGCGGCGTTCCACGCGACCGTCGGCGTGGCGGGCGAAGCGACCGGCGTCGCGGCCGTGCACGGGGTCGTCGCTCGGCCAGGGCCAGCCGCCGAAGCCGGTGCGCTGGTAGTCCTCGAACGCCTGCTGCACGCCGGGACGATCGTTCAACACGAACGGGCCGTACTTCTCGACCGGTTCGCCGATGGGGCGGGCTTGCAGCAGCAGGATCTCGACCGGCTCGCGCCCGCCCTGCAACAGCACCGTGCGACCGGGCCGCAGCACCGCGGCGTGCCCGGCGCGAACAGCTTCGCCGTTGAACGACACCTCGCTGCCCGTGAACACGTACACGGTTCGTACGGCAAGCTCGCTCGCCGCCGGCATCTCCCAGGTGGCGCCCGCCTCGAGGCGGATGGTCCAGATCGCCAGCTCGTGCGCGGGGTCGGGCGCCCACGAGTGCGGGGGCGGCGGAGGGGGCGCCAGGTCACCGAGCGCACCGGCGATCACCGTCACCTCGGTGCGTGCTCCCGCGTCGTCGACGTGGGTGAGCACCGGGATGTCCTCGCTCCACAACATCGCGAAGTGGGCGTCGACCATCTTGTCGGCGCGGGGCAGGTTCAGCCAGATCTGAAACAGCTCGGCCGGGTTCGGGCCGTCGCGGTGCAGCAGCGGGAACATCTCGGAGTGCACGACGCCGCCACCTGCGGTCATCCACTGCACGTCGCCCTCGCCGAAGCGCGCGGTGGCGCCGAGCGAGTCGCTGTGATCGATGAAGCCCTGGCGGGCCACGGTGACGGTCTCGAAGCCCCGATGCGGATGCTGCGGGAACCCGGGCACCACGTCGCCGTGGTACATGCGCCAGCCGTCGATGCCGGCGAAGTCGTTGCCGATGTTGCGGCCGTCGAGGGACGCGACGGGTCCGAAATCGTCGTTGCCCGCGGGGTAGCGGTCGAGGTGATGGACACAGAACAGAAACGGATCGACCGTTGGCCACGGTGGGTTTCCGAGGGGGACGGTCTCGAGCACGGTGTCAGCCATACCGCGCGCAACACCCGCGGTGCCGTTGGTGTTCCGCGTGCTGTTCGAGGTGCGGTTCAGTCGGCGAGTGCGCGCATCTGTGCGTACGTGGGCAGGTGGCTGAACAACCCGCCGTCGACCGGGATCGCCTGGCCGGTCACGTAGGACGCCGCGTCGGACGCGAGGAACGCGACGACCTCGGCCACCTGTTCGGGCGATCCCAGCTCGGGGGTGAGGTGATGGCTCTCGTAGAGGTCGAGCATCACGGGGTCGAAGTGCACACGCGCCGCCGGGGTGACGACGACGCCGGGGCACACAGCATTGGCGCGGATGCGCTGCTTGCCGTACATCGTGGCCACGTAGCGGGTGAACGAGTTCAGCCCACCTTTGGACGCGCCGTAGGCCGCGTAGCGGAGGTCGCCGGCGAAGGCCGACATCGACGACGTCTGCACGATCGACCCGCCGCCACGCCGGATCATGTGCGGGATCGCGTGCTTGCAGCCGAGCATCGGGCCGCGCAGGTTGACCGCCATGATGTAGTCCCACAGCTCGATGGTCATCTCGGTGATGTCGGTGTCGGCACCCACGTCGGCCACGTCGGTGGTGCCGGCGTTGTTGTGCAGCACGTCGAGCCCGCCCCAGGTGTCGACGGCGGTGTCGATCATGCGGCGAACCTCGTCCTCGCTGGTGACATCGGCCTGCACGCCGACCGCGGACCCATTGGCCTCGCCGATGAAGTCGGCGACGGCGACGGCACCCGCACCGTTGCGGTCGGCGACGACCACGCAGGCTCCTTCGGTCGCCATCTTGATCGCGGACGCGCGCCCGATGCCTGATGCGGCCCCCGTGACCACCGCGATCTTCCCCTCGAGCGATCCCATCCCTGTCCCCTCGGTCGTGCGTGCGTCCGGCGCATCGTGCCCGGAGCCTTCGCGCCCGCAGCCTTGTGCGAAGCGCGGCGCGGGTCAACTGCGCGAGAGTGCAGGCATGTTCGATGTGGTGATCGTCGGGGGAACGCTCGTTGACGGCACCGGCGCGCCGGCGCAGGTCGCCGACATCGGGGTGCGCGGTGGGCGGATCCTCGAGATCGGTGCGCCAGGTTCGCTGAGCTCACCCGGTGCCCAGGTCATCGACGCGACCGGTCTGGTGGTGGCCCCCGGGTTCATCGACATCCACACCCACCACGACGCGCAGGTGTTCTGGGACCCGGCCTGCACGCCGTCGCCGCTGCACGGGGTCACCACGGTCATGGCCGGCAACTGCGGCTTCACCATCGCACCGCTGCTCGGCGAGTCGGCCGACTACCTCATGCGCATGCTGTCGCGAGTGGAAGGCATGCCGCTCGAGGCGCTGCAGGTGGGCGTGCCATGGAACTGGCGCACCACCGCCGAGTTCCTCGATCGCGTCGACGCGATGTCCCCCGTGATGAACATGGGGTTCATGGTGGGCCACTCGGCCGTACGCCGTTCGGTGCTCGGGGTGCGCACGCTCGAAGGCGCCGCCGCGACCGATGCCGAATTGGCGTCGATGAGGTCACTCGTCGCCGATGGATTGGCCGCGGGTGGCATCGGGTTCTCGTCGTCGTGGTCGGCCACCCACTGCGACGAAGCCGGCGACCCGGTCCCGTCGCGGGCATCGGGTACCGATGAACTGGTGGCGCTCAGCGAGGTGGTCGCCGATCACCCGGGAACGCAGCTCGAGTTCGCTCCGACCAACGTCGGGTTCGACCAGCGCCACATCGACGCGATGATCCGCATGTCGGCTGCCGCACACCGACCGCTGAACTGGAGCATCTACATGCCGGCCGACGCGCAGCGCGAGGCCTCGCTGGCCAAGGTGGCCGTGGCCGATACGGCAGTCGCGTCCGGTGCGCGTGTGCAACCGCTCATGTACCCCGGTGTGCTCAGCGTGCGCGCCTCCTTCCTCGGCGCGGCCTTCGACTCGCTTCCGGGTTGGTCGAAGATGCTCGCGTCGAGCAATGCGGACAAGCTCGCCGCACTGCGCGATCCCGTGTCGCGCGCCGAGCTCGATCGGTCGGCGCGTTCACCGCGCGAGGACGGCACCATGCACGACTCGGCCCGCTGGGCCGACATGGTGGTCCAGGAGACGTTCGCGCCCCAGAACAAGGCGCTCGAAGGTCGCACCATCGGTGCCATCGCGACCGAGCAGTCGCGCGAGCCGTTCGACGTGCTGTGCGTCATGGTCATCGCCGACGATCTCCGCACCGGCGTGGTGCCCTACGCGACCGGCAGCGACGAAGCGTCGTGGGAGCTCCGTGAATCGGCGTGGCGCGACCCGCGGGTGCTCCTCGGCGCATCCGACGCCGGCGCACACCTCGACCTCATCTCCACCTTCGACTGGTGCACCGCGTTCCTGGCGCTGAACCGTGAACGGCAGGTGCTCTCGCTCGAGCACGCTGTGCATCGCATCACCGGGGCACTGGCGGCGGCCTACGGCATCCGTGATCGCGGCGTGCTCGCCGTCGGCGCCAACGCCGACATCGTGATCTTCGACGCCGCGGTCATCGCGCCGGGTCCGGTGCGGTGGCGCCAAGACCTGCCCGGAGGCGCCGGGCGTCTCTATGGCGAAGGGCTCGGCATCGAGCACGTGTTCGTGAACGGCGGCGAGGTCGTCGCCCACGGCGCGTTGACCGGTGCGCAACCGGGTGGTGTGCTGCGATCGGGCCGCGACACGCACACCGTGCTCGTGGGCTGAGGGCTGCTCGATGTCGACCGTTCATTCATCCGAGGGCTCGGCCGCCACGTACGTCTCGGGGCGGCGCTACCTCGACGCCGACAGCCACATCATGGAGCTTCCGGGCTTCATCGAACCGTTCGCCGATCCGGCGATCCGCGACCGACTGCCACCGATCGACACCGCGGCCGCAGGCGCCCAGGGCGAGGGTTTCGACGCCTACCTCGAGACGGGCGCGCACACGCCCGAACAGGTGGCGGTGCTCGAGCAGAACGTCATCGGGGGACCGAAGGGCTACCACGCCCTCGGTGCGTTCAACGCGGCCGAGCGATCACGCGCCCTCGACCTGCTCGGCTTCGACGCACAGCTGGTGTTCGGCACGTTCGCGTTGTCGTGCTTCCTCCACGACCCCGACCTGCGGGTGCGCTACGGCGGTTGTCGTGCGTACAACCGGGCCATCGCCGCGTTCTGCGCGGATGATCCGCGCTTTCAGGCAGTGGCCGTCCTGTCGCTCGCCGACACGGCGTCGGCCCTCGACGAGCTGGGCCACGCCTTGGCGTTGGGCGCTCGCGCGGTGTGGATCCCGGCCGAGCCGTGCGGTGGCCGATCACCCGGCCACGTCGACCTCGACCCGGTGTGGGCGACGCTGGCCGACGCCGGTGTGCCGTTCGTGCTGCACGTCGGCGCCCAGCGCATGCAGATCCGCGACGAGTACATGAACACCGGGCGTCGGCAGGCCGTGGGGTTCCTCGGTGGCGGCGAGGCGCTGCGGCTCAAGGACTTCCCGATGCTGCACGTCGACACCGAGGAGTTCTTGTCGGTGCTGGTGCTCGACGGGGTGCTCGAACGTCACCCGAACCTGCGCGGTGGCGCCATCGAGCTCGGTGCGTCCTGGGTGCCCAGCATGCTCCGACGCATCGACCATGCCGTCGACAACCTCGCGCGCCACGACCCCGACGTGCAGGCGTTCACGCGTCGGCCGTCCGAGCAGGTGATCGACCAGCTTGCGTTCACGCCGTTCCCGTTCGAAGACGTCGGCCGGCTCATCGCCGAGTCGAGCGACGAGCTGTACCTGTTCTCGTCGGACTATCCGCACGTCGAAGGTGGTCGCAATCCGTTCGGCCGATTCGAGGCGAGTCTCGGTGATGCGCCCGACGCGACGCGCGAGCGGTTCTACTCGGCGAACCTGCTGCGCATGATGCCTGCGCTGGCGGCGTCGCTGCCGGCGTCGACACCGTAGAGACGGCACGGCGCGCGCCACAGGACATCGTGCAGATCCGACGCGTCGAGGCCGCTGTGCTCGACGAACACCTGCACGCCGTCGGGCCACTTGGCCTCGAGGTGCGGGAAGTCGGACGACCACACGACGTGATCGGCGCCCGCCTCGGCCACTGCGGAACCGACGAACTCGTCGTCGCTGTCGGACGAGATGATGCAATGCTGCGCGAAGTACTCGCTCGGCAACATGGTGAGGTCGGGTCGCTCGCGCGGGCCGAACAACTTGTGGTGCTCGTCCATGCGGTTCAGCCACCATGCGAGCCAGCCCGTGCCGGATTCGAGCACGCCGACCCGCAGGCGCGGGTGGCGCACGAACACACCCTCGACGATGAGACCGAGCAGCGCGAGCATCATCTCGAACGGATGGCTCACGACATGCGACGCGTACCACGTGTCGAACCGATCGCCCGCGAAGGGATGGCGCCCGCCGCGACCCTCGTGGAGCAGCATCGGCACGTCGAGGTCCTCGAGCGTCGAGAAGAAGCGGTCGTGGTCGACGTGGTGGAGGGGTCGGCCGTGCACCGGGTTCGGGCGCACCATGACGCCGCGGGCGCCCTCGTGCTCGACGGTGTGGCGGATCTCGGCCTCGGCGCGCGTGGGATCGTGCAGCGGCGCGAGCGCAACGCCGAGGAGCCGACCTTCGCCGTCCGCGGCGTACCCGCTGATCCACCGGTTGTAGGCCCGGGTCAACGCCATGGCGAGGTCGGGCGCGAGGTGATCGGTGAAGGGCACGTGCAACGAGAAGCTCGGGAACAACGCCGAGCGGGTGATGCCTTGTGTGTCGAGCGCCTGCAGCATCGATGGTGGATCGAACCCGGCGAGTGCGATGGGGCCGAACCGGTCGACGAGCACCTGCTTGCCGGCGTCGGTGCGGAGGTAGTCGCGCATCCATGGCGAACCACCGAAGCTCGGATGCCCGTCGAGCAACGGCAACAGACGGCCGTGGTGCTCGCCCAGGTCGGTGTCGATGCGCACACGGTCGCGGAAGGCCGGATCGACCGCGGTGAAGTAGAGGTCGGGCGGTTCGATGATGTGGCCGTCGGCGTCGAAGACGGGCGTGGTCGGCTGATCCATCAATCGACGCCGATGTGCGCAGGCAGCCGGCGCTCGACGAGCGACTCGAACCGGTTGCGGATCTGGGCGGCGTAGCTCGGCTTGGTCGGCACGAGGAACTCACCGGAGCGAATGGCCGCGAGCACCGGCGCGACCACCTCGGACGGGGCGATGCCTTGCCCGGTGATGGCTGCGAGGCCTTGGGCGACCATTGCACCATCGGGTGTGTCGTCCCGACCGAAGCGAGTCGGACGCACCTCGGCCGTGTGCGCGATCGCGGTGTCGATCGAGCTCGGGGTGAGCACCGACACACCGATCTTGGAACCGGTGGCCGCAAGGTCGAGCGCGAGGCACTCGGTGAGCGAGAAGGCCGCGCACTTCGACACGACGTACGGGCTCGACGCGGCGCCCGCGACGAACGCCGCGACCGATGCGGTGTTGACGATGTGG
>JBKJKR010000138.1:0-3484 GCA_046597135.1 Acidimicrobiales bacterium
CCATCGACGAGCATCTCTCGCAGTCTCATGAACGTCACGGCGCTCGCTCCGCACATCGGGTACGACGCGGCGGCGGCCATCGCGAAGCGCGCGCATCAGGCCGGGCTCACGTTGCGCGACGCGGCGATCGCCCAGGGCGTGGCGGCAGACGACTTCGATCGCTGGGTGGTGCCCGCCGACATGGTCGGGCCCGACCGGCCCGACCGGCGCCGTTAGGATCCCGCCCGGCGCAGCCAGCCGAGGGGGGGACCATGGCCGAGGCAACACCTGACAACGCGTTCGCGGACAACGCGACGCCCGAGCGTCTGCGCGAGTGGATCGGCGAGGTCACCGGCGGCGAGGTCACCTCGTTCGAGCGCGGGGTGGTGCGGCGCGAGGCGTACCTCGTGACCACCCGGGCGGGTGGGGAGGACGTGCGGTACTTCGTGCGCGTGGGTCGGGCCGACGACGTGGCGAACAGCCCCGAGGTGGCGGCGAGCGAGGCGCGCTTCGTCGACCTCCTCGGCCGCGCCGGTCTGCCGGTGGCCGACGTGGTGGCCACGAGCGCGGAGCTGCACGCGGCGGTGTACTCGTGGGTCGACGGGGTGCCCGAGGTGGAGAACGCACCGTTCGAGCTGCAACAGGGGCTGTGCGAGCAATACGTGGACGCGCTCGCCGCCCTGCACCGGCTCGACCATCGCGCGGTGGGCGTGGACTGGATGCACGAACCGCAGACCCCCGAGGAGTGCGCGCTCGCCCACGCCGACGCGATCTATGACGCCATGGGCTCGCTCGCCCTCGAGCCGTTGTCGACCTTCGGGATCATGTGGTTGCGCCGCAACGTGCCGGCCGACGTGCCGCGGCTGTCGCTGTTGCACGGCGACGCGGGCATCGGCAACTTCTTGTTCGTCGGCGACCGGATGACGGGCGTGATCGACTGGGAGTGGGCCCACCTGGGCGACCCGATGGAGGACCTCGGCAGCATGTGCATGCACGCGGGCTTTCACCCTGCGGGCAACGTGGCCGACCTGCTCGCGCACTATGAACAGGCCAGCGGCATCGCGGTCGATGTCGCGAAGGTCAAGTACTACTGCGCGCACCTGTACATCCGCTCGGTGATCGCGCTCGCGGCCATCACCGAGCACCTCGACCCGCACAACCCGGTTGCCCTGAACCTGGCCTACCGCATCGTGAACGACCGGCTCACGTGCGAAGCGATCGCCGACGCGATGGGCGTGACCCTCGGGCGACCCGTGTTTCCCGAGGTCGAACCCGGCCCGACGTCGCTGTACGACGTGGTCGCCGCCAACCTGCGCACCGACGTGCTGCCTGCGGTCACCGGTGAGTTCGCCCAGAACCGCGCCGCGATGGCCGCGGTGTTGACCGAGACGCTCGAGCGGCTGCATCACATCGGCCCGGCCGTCGAAGCCATCGAGTGCGCCGAGCTGGCCGAGATGCTCGGCACACCGGTGAGCGATCTCCGGACCGGTCTGATGGCCCTCGACGACGCCATCCGCGAATGGGCGGGCGCGCGCGACGAGGCCGTGCTGCAGTACCTCTACCGGCGCGCGGTGCGTACCGAGGAGCTGTACGCGCCGGTGGTGGCCCTGTTCCCGGCCATGCGCATCCGCCCCATCGACTGAGCGCGGCGCCCCCGGGTGTGGGTCACCCGGCCCGGAAGGGGGGTTGGCCGTTCCCCGCCAGGCGGCGGGCCGCGAGCGCGGCGGGGGCCTCGCCGCGACCCGGGATGCGGATGCGCACCTCGGCCACCTCGGCCGGTTCGAACGAGGCGTTCATGACCACGCCCCGCCAGCGGGACTGCGGCGTCTCGGTGAGGTCGAGGAACTCGTGGAGGTTGACCTCGACATCGAAGGTGTGATCGGGGAGAACCAGCTGCGCGGGACCGACGTAGGAGCTCATGGACCAGACCTTACGCAGGGGCTGTGACAGTCACGCGGGACGCTCAGCCGGTGCGGGCGGCGCGCACCGCGTCGGCGACCACGGTGCCCTCGAAGAACTCGGGGTTGACCGCGGTGTGCAGCTCGTAGGGGTTGCGGAAGGTGAACAACTCGAACTGCTCGGGCGTGAGGATGCCCGACTCGACGAGGGAGTACGCGTGGGGCAGCACGCGGTTCATGTTGCGCACGTCCCAGTGGCTGATGTCGGAGCTGAGCACCGCGCGGAGCGAGGCGCCGAACTCGTTGGCCGGCGAGAACGCGAACGCGGTGGTGCGGTCGTCGGCCTCGCACCCGAAGTAGAACGAGTCGACGAAGCGCGTGCGGACGTCCTCGGCCTGCTCGATGGCCACGTGCACCCACTCGTCGAGGCAGTCGGGGGTCATCACGGGGTTGGCCAGCGGCGCGATGAGCGATCCCAGCCGGTCCTCGAGCGACGTGAAGTCGCCGGCGTGCGCACGCATGAGCCGCTCCATCTCGACGAGATCGAGGTTGGCCGGGTTGGTCCACTCGATGGCTTCGCGGCTGCGCTTCTCCCAGTGCTCGACGAGGTCGTGCAACATGAAGCACGCCCACGCGACACCACACTCGAGGTACGCGATCGGCAGGTCGGGAAAGCGCGCGGTGACCCCACCGAGGAACATCGACTTCGCGAGCGGGTACATCATCGCCACGAACGAACCCATGTGGTTGTACGTGAAGCTGCTGATCGAGCTGTACACGCCGACCGGCAACGTCATGCCGCCGTGTGCGGTCACCGCGAAGCCGAGGTCGCGATGGCGTTGCCACACCGGGTCGTAGTCGAGCTCGCTGTCGAGGCCGAACGTGTCGACCCAATGCCGTTGCCCGGGCCACAGGTACGGCGACTCGTCGTCCACGAGCGGCGTAGGGATCGGGCGCGTCACCCCGTGCGGGATGGACACCACCTTGAGCCCCGCGCGATGGCAGAAGTCGAGCTCGGCCAAGGCCTCGTCGATGGTGTGCATCGGGATGAGACCGGCAACGGTCATGCGATCGCGGTACGGCCCGTAGACATCGGCGAAGAACTGGTTGTACCCCCGCACGAGACCCGACCGCAGCTCGGGGTCGTCGATGCCGGTGGTGCCGAACGCGAGCGTGGGATACAGCACCACGTAGTCGAGCCCGAGCTCGTCGAGGCGGTCGTACATCAGCTTCGGCGTCTGCGCGGTGGTGCGGTCGAGCGTGTTCTTCGTGGGCGACGCCCACCACGCGCCCTGCGGCGCGCGCGTCCGCGCCCGTTCGGCGGTACCGCCGCCGCGGTAGCTGCGCGTCAGCGCGGAACCCTCCGACGTGAACCGGTCGAAGAGCTTCTGACCGAGCGACTCGCGCAGGTATGGCAGCACCGCAGGCATGAACTCGCGGATGTGTCCGTCGCAGTCGATGATCGGATGATCGAGTTGCGCGCGAACGTCCGCAGCAGTCGGCATGTGTGGAACCCCCTCGGAACGCCGCGATCGTAGAGCGACCCGGTCGCCGGAGCGCGGGCGACCGACCAGTCGGGTGCGCAACCCTGAGGGTGCATCGATCGG
>JBKJKR010000213.1:0-3781 GCA_046597135.1 Acidimicrobiales bacterium
GTGCCCGCCCGACGGCATACGCATCAACACGTTCATGCTCGACGCCACGAGCTACCTCACCACCTTCATCGAGAAGATCAGCAAGATGAACGGCGGTCGGGCGTTCTTCACCACGAACGACACCCTCGGTGATTACGTGCTCGTCGACTTCGTCGAGCAACGCCGCAAGCTGCTCAAGGGCGCCTGACCCCTGCCCGGTTGCTCGACCCACGGCGGCAGCACCGACTCTGCGCCGGCCCGACCGGCTGATCCACACGGCGCGCCGGGATCTGCGGAATTCCGCCCCGCTCTGGACAACATCTCACGTCAGTGGTGTAATTACACCGATGGTATTTCAGCCTCTTCCCCGTGGCACACGCCTGCCCGGCGCCTCCTGCGGCCTTGTCGCCGCATCGATGCACCTCGGCGCGGGCGCTCGGCTCTCGGGCACGGCGAGTTCTGGCCGGGGGGCCTATTCATGCGAATTGCATTGACCACTGGTGAAGACACCTCTTGGCAGGACCTTGCGAACTGCCTCGGTGTCGATCCCGACCTGTTCTTTCCCGAGCGTGGCGCGTCCACGCGCGAGGCGAAGGAGGTCTGCCGCGGCTGCGTCGTGCGCGAAGACTGCCTCGAGTACGCCCTGCGCAATGGCGAGAAGTTCGGGATCTGGGGCGGCATGAGCGAGCGCGAGCGCCGGCGCATCCGGCGTCAGCGGGCCGTCGCCCGGGCGGCGGGCCTGCTCGAACAGCCGTCCGCCTCCGCCTGAGCTGCCGCGTCCTCACCCGACGCGTCCTCACCCGACGATCCTGGCCGTCACGTGTCGTCACACCCGGGTCCGGCCGCGAAGCGACGCCGGCGGCGTGAAGCCGACCGGCGTGCCTGCTGGGGGACCGGGTTCGGAGGCGGTGGACCGCGAACGGGATCAGTGAGCGGCGCTCACCGCCAGGTCGCGTCGACGCTTGAGGATCCGCCGACGTTCGCGCTCGGAGCAGCCGCCCCATACGCCGTGGTCGATGCGGGCCTTCAACGCGTACTCGAGGCACTGGTCCTTGACGGGGCAGGTGCCGCAGATGCGGCGCGCCACTTCGACGCCGACACCATCACTCGGGAAGAACGTGGACGGGGGTTCTTGGGCGCAGTTTCCCTTGGCCATCCAGATTGTGTCCATGACAACCTCCGATTCGCTGCCTAGTACGCCCAGACCGGGCCGAAAGCTCCGCTAAAGCGCTTTCCGCAAACGGTGAGGATTTGGTTCGGATGGCCCACGACCAGGCAGATCGTGCCCGGCCGGCCGAACGCGCCGCCGTCGAGGGCCCTGAGGGTCCCGACCGCTACAATTGCGCGGCCCAGCCACTCGAGGAGCGCCATGAGCGATGTGCAGACCGATGTCCAACCGCCCGTGGCCGCGGCGCGGGTGGTGTACCTGGGTCCGGTCGCTCCGCATTGGGAGGTGCGCGGCGTCCATGGCGAGCGTTCCGTCATCGACGGCTTCCGCGACCGGGTCAACGCCCGCTTGCTCCTGCTCCCGCCGCACGATCCCCAGTTCCGCCGCAACCGCGAGCGCGTCAACCGCGACGCCGAGCGCGAGCGCATCGCGATCGAATGGGACCTCGGCTACGACGAAGGCTCCTGATCCGGCGTTTGGGTGAGGCATCGAGATGCATGACATCGCCTCATCCGGGTTTCCCCTCGCCGTCGGGGGTTGGGACCGGGGCACGGGGTACCTCAACCGCGAGCTCTCCTGGCTGGCCTTCAACGCCCGCGTGCTCGCGCTGGCCGCCGACCCCGAGCGGCCCTTGCTCGAACGGGTCAAGTTCTGCGCGATCTTCAGCGGCAACCTCGACGAGTTCTTCCAGGTGCGGGTGGCCGGCCTGGCCGATCAGGTGGCCGCAGGGATCGAAGGAGGCTCACCCGACGGGCGCAGCGCCGAGACCCAGGTCCGCGAGATCCAGGCGGTCGTGCAACGCCTCGTGGGTGAGCTCGGCGAGCTGTGGCGGGCCGAGCTCGCACCCGCCATGGCCCAGGCCGGCATCCGCGTGGTGGGCTGGGCCGATCTCAGCGTGGCCGAGCGCCACGAACTGGCCTACGTCTTCCAGGCGCGGATCTTCCCGGTCCTCACGCCACTTGCCATCGACCCGGGACATCCGTTCCCCTACATCTCCGACCTGTCGCTCAACCTCGCGGTCATGTTGCGTGACCCGGAGAACGATCGGACCCTGTTCGCGCGGGTGAAGGTCCCCACGCCGCTGCCCCGGTTCCTGCGCATCGGCGACACCGATCAATGGGTGCCGCTCGAAGAAGTGATCGCCGCGCAACTGCACGTGCTCTTCCCTGGCCTGGTGGTGCTCGAGCATCACGTCTTCCGGGTCACGCGCAACGCCGATCTCACCGTGCGCGAAGCCGAAGCCGACGACCTGCTCGCCGCGGTCGAGTCCGAGCTGCGACGCCGCCGGTTCGGGCGCTCGGTGCGGCTCGAGCTCGCGGCCACCACCAGCGCGGAAGTGCGGGCGATGCTCGTGCGCGAGCTCGACCTCGACGACGAGGACGTGTATCTCATCGACACGCTGGTCGACCTCGGCTCGTTGTGGCAGTTCGCCTCGTTGCGGCGCCCCGACCTCAGCGACCCACCGTGGGCGGGGGTCACCGAGCCGCGACTCGTGGCCGATCCCGACGACCCTCGCGACATCTTCGAGACGTTGCGCAGCGGCGATGTGCTCGTGCACCATCCCTACTCGTCGTTCTCGCGATCGGTCGTGGAGTTCATCCGCCAGGCCGCCGAGGACCCGCTGGTGCTGGCGATCAAGATCACGATCTACCGCACCTCCGGCGACAGCCCGATCATCGAGGCGCTCGTCGATGCGGCCGAGAACGGCAAGCAGGTTGCGGTGCTCGTCGAGCTCAAGGCGCGCTTCGACGAGCGCGCCAACATCGTCTCGGCCCGGCGGCTCGAACAAGCGGGCGTGCACGTCGCCTACGGGCTCGTCGGGTACAAGATCCACACCAAGGTGTGTCTCGTCGTCCGTGACGATCCCGACGGTGTACGGCGGTACTGCCATGTGGGCACGGGCAACTACAACCCACGCACGGCCCGCCTCTACGAGGACATCGGCTTGCTCACCGCCGACCCCGACATCGGCGAGGACTGCACGCACCTGTTCAACTCGCTCACGGGTTACGGCCGCGACGTCGACTACAAGCGGTTGCTGGTCGCCCCCCACTCCTTGCGGGCCGGACTCGTGGCCCGCATCGAGAACGAGATCGTGCACCGCGGCCGCATCGTGCTCAAGATGAACAGCCTCGTCGACCCCGAGCTGATCACGCTGCTGGAGCGCGCGTCGCAGGCCGGTGTCGAGATCGACCTCATCGTCCGCGGCATCTGTTGCCTACGGCCGGGCGTTCCCGGCGTGTCCGACAACATCCGGGTGCGCAGCATCGTCGGTCGTTACCTCGAGCACTCGCGGGTCTTCTACTTCGCGAACGGGCGCGCAGAAGGCACGCCCGAGTACCTCATCGGGTCGGCCGACCTCATGCCGCGCAACCTCGATCGTCGAGTCGAAGCGTTGGTACCGGTGACCGATCCACCTCTGGTCGAACGCCTGGCCGAGATCCTCGCAGTCGGTCTGGCCGACGACACGCTGGCCTGGACACTCGACGCCCAGGGCGTGTGGACGCGTCTCGCGGGTGGCACCTTCGAGTCGCACGTCGAGTTCCAACGCCTGGCGCTCGAGCGCGTGGCCGAGCCGAGCGTGGTCGTTGGCCACTGACCTGCCACCCGGGGCGCCGCCTCACCGGGTGGCAG
>JBKJKR010000414.1:0-3799 GCA_046597135.1 Acidimicrobiales bacterium
CGCATCGACAACCTGTTGTCGTGTCATGCCGCGGTCACCGCGCTGTGCGCCGCGCCCGCCGACGCCGCCGACGTCCAGGTCGTGGCACTCTTCGACCACGAGGAGGTGGGCTCCACCTCCGACCGCGGCGCCGATGGAGCGTTCCTCGGCTCGGTGCTCGAGCGGGTGAGCGCGTCGATGGGTCTCGGTCGCGCGGAGCACCTTGCGGTGCTTGCCGCGTCGCATTGCGTCTCGGCTGACTGCGCGCACGCCACGCACCCGAACTACCCCGACCGCCACGAGCCCGAGCACCGCGTCGCGCTCAACGCCGGCCCCGTCGTCAAGGTCAACTCGTCGATGCGCTATTCGACCGATGCTGCGTCGGCCGCGCCCTTCCTCGAGGCGTGCGCTCGCACCGGCACCGACGTGCAGTGGTTCGTCACGCGCAGCGACTTGGCATGCGGCTCCACCATCGGCCCGCTCACGGCCGCCCAACTCGGCATCGCCACCGTCGATGTCGGTGTGCCGCAGCTCGCCATGCACTCCATCCGCGAGCTCTGCGGTGTGCACGACGCCACAGCGTTCGGCGCGGTGCTCGTCGACTACCTCGGCTGATCTCCGTCGCGAGTGCCAGGCGAAGTGAGAACCGCACGTTCGGTCACCACCATGTCGAGCGGGACATCCCATGCGGACGGGTCGAGTCGGGCCACCTGTTGCCAGTGGTATGCGAGTCCGATGAGCACCGGCGGCGCAGGGTGGCTCAGCCGCGTCGCGAAGGTGCGGTCGTAGTAGCCGCCGCCCGAACCGACACGCGTCATCCATTCGTCGAACGCGACCAGCGGCACGAGCACGACGTCGATCGCGTCGACCGGGCAGCGGGACGCGTCGGCCGCGGGCGTGGCGATGCCGTGGCGCCCGCGCACCAGGGGCGCATCGGGCCTGTAGGTCGCGAACTCGAGCGGCGAGGGTGGCCCGTCGTCGCGGACCACGGGCAGCACCGCCGTTGCACCCCGGCGCCACACCGCCCGCACGATGGGCGATGGGTCAAGCTCGCCGTTCTGGGGGATGTAGGCGGCCACACATCGTGCCCCGGCGAGCGCGGGGACGGTCGCGGCACGGGCCGAGGCCCCAGCCGCGGCGTCGCGCCGCACCGAGCGTGCGAGCGCGGCGCGACGGGTGCGAACGAGAGCGCGTTCGAGGTCGGCCACGTCGGGCAGCTTGGCATGCCACGACCCGTCGGGGCGAAGCCCCCATGACGCCGGGACTTGTCCAGGCGTGCGACAGTAGAGACGCCGGGACTTGTCCAGGCGTGCGACAGTTGAGACGCCGGGATTTGTCCCGGAGCGCGACAATGGGCTCGAATCGACGAGGGTGCGGCCGAAAGGAAGTCGTACACCGAGCGATCACGACATTCGAAGGGTGGACTTCATGGGCAGCTCGCACACGCCGTCAACGTCCGCCGAAGCACCGGTCGCCGCGCCGCGCGCGCCTCGTATCCAGCCCGAGCTGGCGCGCTGGAAGACGTTCCTCCACGAAGAGGACCGCCGATGCGACGAGTTCCGCTTCGCGGTCGCGCTCGTGACCATCGGCCTTCACCGGTCGGGCGAACTCGATGCGGCGTGCCGCATGCTCGACGATGAACTCCGGCCCACCGATCACATCGGCGTCCTCTGCGCGGACGAGCTCAGCGTGCTGCTGTCACCGGTCGATTCCGTCCTCCACGCGCAGAAGGTGGTGAAGCGCCTCGACGCGGCGTTCCACAACGCGGCCATCGACGCGCACATCGGTTGGGCGATGCGCCACGAGGGCCACGGTCTGTTCCACGCCGCGGCTCGGGCTGACGCCGCCATGCTCACCGCCAAGGGCCACGGCAACCTTGCGTTGGATCTCTCGAAGCGTTAGCAGGGTTCTTAAAATCGGCTGAGGGTGCTCGCGTTCGGCGGCGGGATGTAAAGAACTGTCGATCATGCGGGGGATGCCTGATCCGCAGTTGGCGATGTTGACCTCGTTGAGCGCCGACGAGCTGATCCCGGTCGATCACCCGATCCGCAAGATCCGGGTCGTGGTCGACGCGGTGCTCGCCGAGCTCGACCCGGTCTTCGATGAGATGTACGCGGGATCGGGCCGCTCGAGCGTGCCACCGGAGACGTTGTTGAAAGCAACGGTGTTGTGAGCGGCTCAACGACGACCTGTTGTTCACGTGGTTCTTGGACATGCGGATCGACCAGCCGGCCTTCGACGCGTCCACGTTCTCGAAGAACCGCCAGCGGCTCCTCGACGCCGAGGTGGCGGACGAGTTCTTCGAAGCTGTCGTGCGGCTCGCGAAGCTCCGCCGCTACGTGTCGTCTGAGCATTTCTCCGTCGACGGGACCCTGTTGAAGGCCTGGGCGTCGCACAAGAGCTTCAAACCGAAAGACGGTCCGCCGTCGGAGCCGCCCGCGGGCCGCAACGCTGAGGTGCAGTGGCACGGCGAGAAACGCAAGAACGACACGCACGCATCGACCACCGATCCCGAGGCGCGGCTGTATCGCAAGTCGACGCCGAGCTCACCATCGCCGACGGCTAGGCGGAGCGGGCCACCGCGATCGAGATGCTCGGCCGGTTGCCGAAGATGGCGCGGCGGCGCACCATCGCCGCGGACAAGGCCTATGACACGAAAGGCTTCGTCGCCCAGGCCCGCAAGCTGGGGTTCACGCCGCACGTCGCCCGGAACACGAAACACTCGGCGATCGACGGGCGCACCACCCGACACGCCGGCCATCTCATGAGTCAACGGATCCGCAAACGCATCGAGGAGCCGTTCGGTTGGACCAAGACCATCGGCGGCGGGAGACAACTCCGCTACCGAGGCCGAGAACGGAACCGGGCCTGGTTCAAGATCACCACCGCGGTCTACAACATGATCCGCATCACCGCCCTCGACGACCTCGCCACGACCTGACCGCGCCGTTCCCTGAAGCGTCAAGTACCGCCCAGGTACTCCATCCTTCAACGAGCGCCCCTGAGCCAGGCATCGACCACCCCAGCACACGCCCGACACCTCATCGAAGCATTCTCAGCACCCTGTTAGGGCGCGACGAAGCACGAGCAGGTCGTCCCCGGCGACCCGTCGGGGGCTACGTTCGGCGCATGCCGTTCGCCAGCGTTCGAGACATCGAGATCTATTACGAGATCCACGGGACCGGGCCGCGTGTCCTGTCCATCAGTGGTTCGGGCAACGATCTCCGATCGAACCCGCGTCGTGCCGAGGGCGCGCTCGAGCAGTACTTCACGACGCTGGTGTACGACCAGCGCGGACTCGGACAGACGAGCAAGCCCGACGAGCCGTATTCCATGGCCGACTACGCCGCCGACGCCGTGGGGCTGCTCGACGCGGTGGGCTGGTCGTCGGCCCACGTGGTGGGCCTGTCGTTCGGCGGAATGGTGGCGTTGCACCTCGCGATCGCGCACCCGTCACGCGTCGAACGTCTGGTGTTGGGGTGCACCTCGGCGGGTGGTGTGGGCGGCTCGTCCTTCGACCTTCGGCTGAACGACGCGCTCGACCCTGACGCGCGACGTCGCGCCTCGCTCGAGTTGCTCGACAGCAGGTGCGACTTCTCGGTCGACCCACCGGTGATCGCGCCCGGGCTCGAGCCGCTGCTCGCGATGTTCGCGCGCGGGGCGGCGGCGGATGCCGACGACCCGGCGAAGGCGATGGGCATGCGGCGCCAACTCGATGCGCGCGCCGACCACGACGCCGCCGCGGGCCTCGGCGGCATCAGTTCGCCCACGCTCGTGGTGGGGGGCCGCTACGACCGCCAGGCGCCGCTCGCCAACAGCG
>JBKJKR010000635.1:0-7869 GCA_046597135.1 Acidimicrobiales bacterium
GTGGTTGTCATGGCCGGAGAGTTCGCAGGGCGCCGGGTGGTGGTGACCGGTGCGAGCCGGGGTATCGGCGCGTCGATCGCCGAACGGTTCGTGGCCGAAGGCGCGTCGGTGGTGATCACGGCGCGCACCCTCGAGGAGCACGATCACCTCGAGGGCAGCCTGGCCGACACCATCGCCAGGTGCGCGAAGTACGGAACCGTCGTACCGCTCGTGGCCGACCTTGCCGACGCCGACGACCGGGCCCGCATCGTCCCCGAGAGCGAGCAGATCCTCGGTGGACCCATCGACATCCTCGTGAACAACGCCGCAGCAGGCATCCACCAGCTCAGCGCGTCGATGTCGCTGAAGCACCGCCGCATCATGTTCGAGGTCAACTTCCACGCACCGTTCGACCTCGCGCAGGCGGTGATCCCGTCCATGGTCGAGCGGGGCAAAGGGTGGATCATCAACGTGTCGTCGAGCAGCTCCGACATCACCGTCGGCCCACCGTTCCCGTACTCGCCGATGGGCACGACGAACGCGGCGTACGGCGCGACCAAGGCTGCGCTCAACCGGTACACGAACGTGCTGGGCATCGAGCTCTACGGCACCGGTGTTCGCGTGAACACCCTGCAGCCGGTCAAGCCGGTGGCGAGCGCAGGCGCGCTCATCCATCTGGCCGGTCGCCTCGACCCCGACCGGTTCAACCCGGTCGAGGTCATCGTCGAAGCGACGATGGCGTTGTCGAGTTGCGGGCCCGACCTCACCGCCCGCATCTGCGTCGACGGTCCGCTGCTCGACAAGCTCGGTCGCCCCGTCCACGAGCTCGACGGCGTGACCCTGCTCGACCCGCAGCCGACCTGACCATCGACCGCACTGGGGAAAACCTCGCGCCGGGTGGCATGGTGGACGGGTGAGCCTTGTCGACGTGTTGCCCGGGGCGGATTCGCCCGACGAAGTGTTCGACGCGTTCGCCGCGTGGACCCGCACACGGGGCCTCACGTTGTACCCGGCGCAGGAAGAGGCGCTCATCGAGCTGGTTTCGGGGGCCAACGTCATCCTCGACACGCCCACCGGTTCGGGCAAGAGCCTCGTCGCGGCCGGAGCGCACTTCGCCGCGCTCGCGGCGGGTCGGCGCAGCTTCTACACCGCGCCGATCAAAGCGCTGGTGTCCGAGAAGTTCTTCGACCTCTGCGCCACGTTCGGTCGTGAGCGGGTCGGCATGATGACGGGCGACGCCGCGGTGAACTCGCAGGCGCCGGTCATCTGTTGCACGAGCGAGATCCTGGCCAACCTCGCACTGCGGCAGGGCGCCGATGCCGACATCGGTGTCGTCGTCATGGACGAGTTCCACTACTACGCCGACCCGTCGCGCGGCTGGGCGTGGCAGGTCCCTCTGCTCGAGCTCAACAACACGCAGTTCCTCTTGATGTCGGCCACGCTCGGCGACACGAAGGCGCTGGCCGACGACCTGTCGCGGCGCACCTCGCGACCGACCGCCATCGTGCAATCGGCCACGCGTCCGGTGCCGCTCACGTTCGACTATCGGGTGCTGCCCCTGCACGAGATCCTCGAGGAGCTCCTCGCCACGCACCAGGCGCCGGTGTACGTGGTGCACACCACGCAGGCCGCTGCGGTCGAGCGCGCGCAGACGCTCATGAGCGTCAACGTGTGCACCCGCGAGGAGAAGGATCAGATCGCCGCGCAGATCGGTGCGTTCCGCTTCACCGCCGGGTTCGGTCGCGCGTTGTCGAGACTCGTCCGGCACGGCATCGGCGTGCACCACGCGGGCATGATGCCGAAGTACCGGCGGCTCGTCGAGCGGCTCGCGCAGGCGGGTCTGCTCAAGGTGATCTGCGGTACCGACACGCTGGGTGTTGGCATCAACGTGCCGATCCGCACCGTGGTGTTCACGTCGTTGTCCAAGTACGACGGCACCTCCACCCGGCTGTTGTCGGCGCGTGAGTTCCATCAGGTCGCGGGCCGCGCCGGTCGTGCGGGCTACGACACTTCGGGTCGCGTGGTGGTCATGGCGCCAGAGCACACGATCGAGAACGAGCGTGCGGTGGCCAAGGCCGGTGACGATCCGAAGAAGCTGCGAAAGATCGTGCGCAAGAAGCCGCCGGCGGGTTTCGTGTCGTGGGGTCTGCCGACGTTCGAGCGCTTGCGCTCGGCTTCGCCCGAACCGCTCACCTCGACCTTCACGGTGAGCCACGCCATGTTGTTGAACGTGATCGAACGGCCCGGCAACGCGTTCGAGGCGATGCGTCGGCTGCTCACCGACAACCACGAGTCGCGCGCCGCGCAGCGGCGCCACATCCGCCGCGCGATCGCGATGTATCGAGGCTTGCTGAACGCCGGAATCGTCGAGCGCCTCGCGGCGCCCGACGAGCTCGGTCGCGTCGTGCGCCTCACCGTCGACCTGCAGGCGAACTTCGCCCTGAACCAGGCGCTTTCACCGTTCGCGGTGGCCGCTCTGGAGCTGCTCGATCGCGAGTCGCCGACCTACGCGCTCGATGTGCTCTCGGTGATCGAATCGACGCTCGATGATCCGGGCAAGGTGCTCGACGCACAGAAGTTCAAGGCGCGCGGCGATGCCGTGCAGCAGATGAAGATGAACGGCATCGAGTACGAGGAGCGCATGGCGCTGCTCGACAACGTGACGTACCCGAAGCCGCTGGCCGAGCTGCTCTTCGCCGCCTACGACAGCTACCGGGTGCATCACCCGTGGATCGTCGACTTCCGGTTGAGCCCCAAGTCGGTCGCGCGCGATCTGTCCGAGCGCGCCATGACGTTCGTCGAGTTCGTGAACCACTACAGCTTGGCGCGGTCCGAGGGCGTGGTGCTGCGCTATCTCTCCGACGCGTACAAGGCGCTCGAGCGCACCGTGCCCGACGATGCAAAGACCGAAGACCTGCTCGATCTCACCGAGTGGTTGGGCGAGCTCGTCCGCCAGGTCGACTCGAGCCTGCTCGACGAATGGGAGCAGCTCCAGAACCCCGACGACGCCGAGGAACGACCGGTCGACCATCGGCCACGGCCGGTGACAGCGAACACGCGGGCCTTTCGGGTGCTCGTCCGGAACGCGTTGTTCCGGCGTGTCGAGCTGGCCGCCGCCCGACGCTACGACGAGCTCGGGGAGCTCGACACGGAAGCAGGGTGGACGGCCGACCGTTGGCGCGAGGTCCTGGGCGCGTACTTCGCCGAGCACCAGTCGCTCGGCATCGGCCCCGAAGCCCGAGGGCCGCAGTACTTCCTCGTCGACCCGCAGCCGGGCGTGTGGACCGTGCGCCAGATCTTCGACGACCCGGCCGGCGAGCACGAGTGGGGGATCAACGCAACCGTCGATCTGGCCGCGTCCGACGAGGTCGGTACGGCAGTGGTGCACCTGGTCGGCGTCGGCGGTCTGACCGAGCCGGGCGGCGGGACCGGTGCCGCGAGATAGGCAGGTCGACGAGCTGATCGGCGTCCTGCGCGACGCAGGCGTGGCGCGCGGTGACCTCGTCGCGCTCGCGCTTGCCGATGATGTCGGGCTCGGCCTCGTGGTGGTGGCGACGGGGGAGTCGTACGAGCTGACGTGCGCCGACCCGAGCGCAGTGGTCGCCGTGCTCGACACGGAAGTGCGCCCCCGCTGGGTTGTCTGGTCGATCGACACCGCCTCCGTGTTGGCCGGCCGTGGGGTGCGGGTCGCGACCTGTTGGGACATCGCAGCCGTGCACCGGCTGCTCCGTGGCGGATGGCGAGCGGATCCGGCCCGCGCGTGGGCCGCGGCCAAGGGCCTGAGCATGGACGGGATCCCCAGCGAAGCGCCGTTCGATCTCTTCCACCAGGACGCCGGTGGCGGCGACGTCGACCGACCGGTTCGGGCCGACGGCTACCTGAGCGCCGAGTGGGTGAACGGTGGGTGGTCGCGATCGGCCGCCTGTCTGGTGCAGTGGGCCCGGCTGGCCGCCGAGGTGGCGCAAATGCAGCGGGCTCAACTGCTCGAACTGGAGGACCGGCCGCGCGCCATGCTCACCGCACGCTCGGAGTCGACCGCCGAGCTGTTGTGCGTCGCGCTGGCGGCCGATGGTCTACCGATGCGACGTGACGTTGCCGAGGAGCTGATCGCCACCTTCGTCGGCCCTCGGCCGCGCAGCGAAGCCGAGGCCCAGGCTCGACGCGACGAACGGGACGCCGCCGTGCTCGTGCGCGTTCCCCAGTCGGACGATCTCGACCTGCGCAGTCCCGGTCAGGTGAAGTCATTGTTGCGGCGGGTCGGCATCGAGGTGCCCGACACGCGTGGTTGGCGCCTCGAGACGCTGCGCGCCGAACACCCGGTGATCGATGCGTTGCTCACGTGGCGAAAGGCCGAGCGGGTGTCCACCACCTATGGGTACGCGTGGCTCGACGCGCATCTCGGCCCCGACGATCGGCTGCGTGGCGCGTGGTCGGGCAGCGACGGTTCGGCCGGACGCATGACCGCCTCGGCCGGCTTGCACAACATGCCGGCCGACATGCGCGCCGCGGTCATCGCCGAGCCGGGGTACGTGTTCGTACGGGCCGATCTGGGCCAGATCGAACCGCGCGTGCTCGCTGTGGTGTCGGGTGACCGGGCGCTCGCCGCCGCGACCCAGGACGACGATCTGTACGCACCGATCGCCGAGCAACTGGGCGCGGACCGCCCGACGGCGAAGGTCGCGGTGCTCGGCGCGATGTACGGACAGACGACGGGTCGCGGCGCGCAGGTCGCCGGACGCCTCGAGACGACGTATCCGGTGGCCATGGCCTATCTGCGCGACGCCGATCGCGCGGCGCAAGGCGGCCGCGCACTTCGGACGTACGGCGGTCGGCTCATCAACGTCGGATCGACCAACGCCAACGACGTCGATGAACGCGAGATGCGACGCATCGCTGCGGCGCGTGGTCGCTACGGACGCAATGCGATGGTTCAGGGCGCGGCGGCCGAACTGTTCAAGATGTGGGCGGTGCTGATCCGGGCCCGTACGACGGCACTCGACGCGCAGATCGTGCTGTGCCTCCACGACGAGGTTCTCGTGCACGTTCCGCGCGATCACGGCGCGGCGGCCGCAACGCTGGTGCTCGATGCGCTCGACGAAGCCGCGTATGGATGGGCACCCGATCGTTCGGTGCGCTTCGTCGCCGACGTCAGCGTCGTCGAGCGTTGGTCCGATGCGAAGCAATGAGCGTTGGTCCGATGCGAAGCAATGAGCGTTGGCTGCGGCGAAGGTCCGCTCAATCGGCCGTGGCGAGCAGCGCGGCCATCGACGCGCCGAGCTCGCGACAGGCATCGAGGTCATCGCGCGTCGGTTCACCCGTGACGCTCACCACCCGTTGACCGAGTCGCCATCTCAAGCCGGTGGTGATGACCTCGATGCCGCGCACCGCGCCAGTGGTGTCGTTGTTCCCGTGGACGAACACGCCGTGGGCGCGGCCTCGGGTGGCATCGAGGCACGGGTAGTAGATCTGGTCGAAGAAGTGCTTGAGCGCGCCCGACATGTACCCGAGGTTGGCCGGGGTGCCGAGCAGGTACGCGTCGGCGGTGAGAACGTCGACCGCAGTCGCCGCGAGCGCAGGCCGCACCACCAGGTCGACGCCCTCGATGCTCGGGTCGGTGGCACCCGCTCGAACGGCGTCGAGCATCGCGTGGGTGGCGGGCGAGATGGTGTGGTGAACGAGCAGCAGCGTGCGCACCCGGCCAGCGTTGCACCCCGGACGTAGGCTGAGGGGCCATGCCCGATGGTGCCGTGCCTGAAGTTGGTCCCGCCCGTATCGACCGCCTCCTCGCGGCGGTTCGCGAGACGATCGCGCCGCGGGCGAGGGTGAGCGATCTCGATCGGCTCATCGCGGGCGGTGCGCTCGTCGTCGACACGAGGCCGATCGAGCAGCGCACGCGCGACGGGGAGCTGCCGGGCGCGCTGGTGATCGATCGCAACGTGCTCGAGTGGCGTCTCGATCCCACCAGCGAGTTCTGCGTCGCCGAGGCCGACGACCCCGAGCGTGTGGTGGTGATCGTGTGCAACGAGGGGTTCGCCTCGAGCCTCGCCGCCGCCACATTGCGCACGCTCGGCCTGGCCAACGCCACGGATCTCGACGGCGGCTACCAGGCGTGGCTCGCGTCGAAAGCGTCAGATCCCGACGAGCGGCCGGCCGACTGATCGGCGGTGCCGCAGCTCAACCGCCGAGCGCCTCGAGATCGCGGCTCAGGCGCGTCGCACTCACCCCGCCCCTCGCGCCGAGCGGCTGCGCGAAGACGCTGATGCGCAACTCCTCGAGTTGCCAGCCGAGGTCGATGATGTCCGGTGTGATCTCTCCCGAAGGCAGGTGAGCCACGAACGCGGCGTAGCGCTGTTCGAGCGGCCGCACCTCCGTGATGCGTCGAAGGTCGCGTGCGATGTCGTCGGGCAGTCGTTCGATCCGGTACTCGATGCCCTTGATGTACCGAAGCACGTCGGGCAACCGACTGGTGCCGGTCGACCGGACGAAGCCGCGTCGCACCAGTCGCGCGACCTGCGCTTCGGCATCGGTGATCGAGGTGGCCATGCTGTCGGCGTTCGTGCGGTCGAGCACCACCCGGAGCCGCGTCGCGGCGTGGAGGATCGCAGTCGCGTGGCGCAGGGACTCGCCCGCGAGCGGACCGACGCGTTCGCGGGCCCGTTCGGCGAGCGCGCCGAACGCGGCGCGGTCCGATGGCAGCGCCGGTGCGTCGAGGACGACCCGATCGGTCGCTGCGGTGATGCAGTCCTCGACGTGCTCGTCGAACGTGATGCCGTGTCCGGCGACCGCGAGGCGTTGGTTGCCTTCGACGGCGCGCGCGACCGCCTTTGGCGACGGCGCCGATGTCAGCTGGAGCAGACGCCGCACACCCCCGCGCATCGCGCGTTGCTGCATGCCGGGGTTCGTGAACACCCGGAGCGACACACTCGTCCCGTCGTCGAGCAGGGCGGGGTAGCCGGCGATGGTGTGATCGCTCCGCTCGGCACGAACCATGCGCGGCAGTGCGTCGAAGTCCCATTCGACGAGGCCGGTCCGCTCGTCGATGGGAACCGCAGCCGCGATGGCGGCGCGGAGCGGGCGCGCCAGACGCCGGCGCATTACGTCGACATCGTTGGCTGCGTCGACGACCTCGCCCCGGTCGTCGGCCACGATGATGTTCATGCGCAGGTGCGGTGACAGGCGCGTCATGTCGAACGCGTCGATCGGAACGTCGACCCCGGCGGTGCGGGCGATGGCGTCCGCGAGCGCGTTGGTCAGATAGCCACGTGGTTCGCCGAGCTCGGCATGCACCGCAGCGATGGTCTCGTTCAACGGGCTCAGGTGGCGTCGGATGTCCTTCGGCAGCATCCGAACGAGCTCGGCCACGAGCTCGAGACGATGCCCGGGGATCTGCCACTCGACGAGGTCGGCGCGCAGTTGGTTCAGCGCGGTGAGCGGGATGTGGAGGATCACGCCGTCGAGCGGTCCGCCGGGGTCGAACCGGTACGTCAGCGGCAGATGCAGACTGCCGCCCGACCAGACGTCGGGAAAGTCGGCGAAACGTATGCCGCTGTGGCGGACCACGAGCTCGTCGGTGAAGTCGAGCAGGCCGGGCTGGGTGCGGCGAACGGTCTTCCACCAGCGATCGAAGTGCCGGCCCGACACGACGGATGCATCGACGCGATCCTCGAAGAACATCTCGATGGTCTCATCGTCGAGAAGGTCTTCGCGTCGCACGCGCGCCTGCATCTTCTCGACGAGCGCGACGAATACCGCGTTGCGCTCGACGAACGCGTGATGGGTGTTCCAGTCACCGTCGACCAGCGCGTGCTGGATGAACATGAGTCGTGCTTCGACCGGGTCGATGCGCTCGTAGAGCACGGTGCGCCCGTTGATGACGGGAAGGCCGTAGAG
>JBKJKR010000162.1:0-6742 GCA_046597135.1 Acidimicrobiales bacterium
TCTCGACTGTTGCGTCGCCCCGGTTGGGCGGCAGCCGGGCGACCACGTGGTCGAGCGGGAGCGATGTGCCCGCCGCCAGCTCGAGCACGCGCGCTTCGGTGGCCGGCAACAGGGGAAGACCATCGCCCCACCCTTCGCGCAGCGACAGCTCGTACAGCGCGAGCGGGTCATCGTCGATCTCGAAGCGACGGCTACGCAACGCCGAGAAGTTCGACGAGTCGGGGGTAGGCCGCGACGGCAATGTCATGCACCTCCTCGGCCGGGAGTCCTTCGAGCGGATAGGGCAGCACCAAGCGGGCGAGGGCGGCGTGACCTTCGAGTGCTGCGATGCGCGATGCGATCGACGAGAACTCCTCGGTGACGACCACCACCGCCGGGAGACCCAGCGATGCGACGGTGACGGTGTCGTGGACACTCCACGACGTGCACGAGCCTCAATTGCCGAGACCCACGACCGCGCAGTCGACCAGGTGGCTCCACGCGGCGAGATCGGATCGCATCTGCTCGCCGGCACCGCTGACGCGCGCGTCGACGACGAGTCGTTCCACCGAGGCGCCGTCGGCGTGGAGCAACTGCTCCCACGCATCGAGCACGATCTCGTAGCAGCGCCACGACCGATCGAGGCGCAGCCCGATGGTGAGCCCGCGGAGCCCTCGGTCGAGACGCGGGGCGACCCATGTGTCACCCGCGGCCGGCGGCGCCGTCGGGTCGAGGACGACGAGGCGACCCATGGCTGCCGGTCAGGCCGGCCGGTAGCGCAGGAGCGTCCTGCCGTCGCTGCCGTGATCGAACACCGGCGTGACGCGCATGCCCACCCGCACATCCTCCGGTGCGACGTCGACGAGGTTGGTCGTGAACCGCACGCCCTCGTCGAGCTCGACGATGGTGATGATCTGCGGCACCTCGTCGGCGAACGGCGCGGCCGTGGCCTGGCGCGCCACCGTGAACGTGTAGACGACCGCTGCTCCGTCCACCGGTCGGAACTCGAGCTGGTCGCTGAGGCAGTGGGAGCACCGGCTGCGCGGATAGTGGACCCATTGGTCGCAGGCGTTGCAGTGCTGCACCACGATGCGTTCGTCGCGGAGCGCATCCCAGAACGGCTGGGACACGGGAGTGGGCAGCGGGCGTGGCTTCGGGATGGTGGTCTCGCTCATCGCGTGCTCCTCATGATCGTCAGGCTCCTTGGACGATGAGCGCGGCCTGCTCGCTCATGATGCCACCGGTGCCGGTAATGTATGCCGTGTCGTGCTTGCGCACTTGGCGGTCGCCGCACTCGCCCCGGATCTGTCGCGTGGCCTCGAGCACCATCGACAACCCACCGGCGAAGCCGGGCTGGCCCATGCCCAACATGCCGCCGTGGGTGTTCACCGGGAACGAACCCTTGCACGACAAGTCGTTGGCGCGCACCAGGTCGAGCCCCGCGCCGGAGGCACAGAAGCCCGACTGCTCGATGGTGAGCAGGACGGTGATCGTGTAGCAGTCGTACAACTGAAGCATGTCGATGTCGGCTGGGCCGATGCCGCTCATCGCGAACGCTCGATCGGCCACGTACGAGATGGGGGTGCGTGGTATCTCGTCGACGGAGTACGTGGGCGTCTTGTGCGCCAGGTGCTCGCCGCAACCCGTGAGGAACACCGGTCGCTTGGGGCAACGCTGCGCACGATCTTTGCTCGCGAGCACCACCGAGCCGCCGCCGTGGCACAGCATCACGATCTCGAGGATGTGCAACGGATCTGCGATGAGTCGGCTCGCGAGCACGTCTTCGGGAGTGATCGGCTTGCCGAAGAACGCCGCGTTCGGGTTCATGCACGCGCTCGTTCGTTGATCCGCGGCGATCTTGGCGCGGGCGAGATGGTCGGCCGGTTCGTTGCCGTACAACGCGTGATAGCGCGACGCGTAGAACGCGAAGCCGACGTTCGGCGGGATGTCGCCGTAGGGGACCTCGAACTCGGACTGGGGCGAACCCCACGTCCAGCTCGACGCGTTGACCGTGCGCGCCCGCTCCTGGGGCGAGGCGCTGGGCAACTCGGGCTTGGGGCGTCCGGTGCAGGTGACCACCACGACGTCGCAGATGCCGAGCTCGATCGCCGCGGCGGCACGCCACACCGCGGCCACCGCGGATGCGCCGCCCAGGTCGACGCGCTCGGCGTAGTCGAGGGACCAACCGCAGTACTCGGCGATGGTGGCCGGGTGGAACATGGCCGACTCGCTCACGTCGCCCACGCACACGATGCCGTTCACCTCGCTCGACGCGATGCCGGCGTCGGCCAAGGCCTGACTCGACAGGTCGGCCCACTGCTCGAGTGAGAACTGCCGGGGACCGGTGTACACCCGTTCGGACGGATAGTCGGCCACACCGACGATCGCCGCTTCGCCTCGCAAGCCCATCATTGCCCCCTGGCCACGCCGCTCCGCGTGGGTGCCGTGAGTTCTAGTGGCAATATCTCGGCGGGCGAAATGGGGGGAACCATGGACAGGCTCACTGGCAAGGTCGCGATCGTCACCGGCGGTGCTCGCGGCACCGGAAAGGGCATCGTCGAGGCCTTCGTGGCCGAGGGCGCAACCGTGCTCATCGCCGACGTGCTCGACGAACGCGGCGAGGCGACAGCAGCCGCCACCGGTTGCGCGTACCGCCATCTCGACGTCACCGACGAGACGGCGTGGCAGGCCTGCGTCGAGCACGTGCGCGCCACCTATGGCCGCCTCGACGTGTTGGTCAACAACGCCGCGATCCTGCACCTGCAGGCGCTGGCCGACACCAGCGCGGACGACTTCGAGCGCGTGCTGCGCGTCAACACGCTCGGCCCGTTCCTCGGCATCAAGGCATGTCTGCCGCTGCTCATCGACGGTGGTGGTGGCTCCATCGTGAACATCGGCTCGGTCGATTCCATCTCGGGCACGCCGTGCACGGCGGCCTACACCTCGTCGAAGTTCGCGTTGCGCGGGCTCACCAAGGTCGTGGCCATCGAGCACGGAAAGCACAACATCCGCTGCAACATCGTGTGCCCCGGCGGCGGCAGCGTCGAGATGGTTATGGAGGCGTTCGCTCGAACGGGCACCTCGTTCCCCATGGCCGAGGCCGCTCGGCGCGAAGTGGGCGACGCCGCGCCGGCCAAGGTGCCGCCACCAGATCGGCCCATTGCCCGCCGCGGCACGGCGAACGACTTCGCGATGGCCGCCGTGTACTTCGCGAGCGACGAGTCGGGGTTCTGCTCGGGGACCGAGCTCGTGGTCGACGGTGGCTTCCACTCCGGCCAGTTCGTCGATGTGCCCGGGTTGTGGATGCGCGAGTGAGCGTGGGCGAGTCGACCTGAAAGCTCGGTCGACCTGTTCGGTGGCTAGGCCGCGACGCCGGCGGCGAGTGACGCAGCGATCGGGATGCGGACGTGCATGCCGTCTCGGACGACGCCCGTGTGCTCGTGCGTCCACTGGATGCCCGACAGGAACGCGACATCGGGCAACGAGACGGGGGTGTCGCTGTTGTCGGACGCGGCGAGTGTGAGCTCGACGAAGTCTCCGGAGGCCGTGACGCGTAGCTCGACCATCTCGCACTGCAACGCCGATGCGGCGAGCATCTCGTCACCGAAGCGAACCACGAGGATCGCACCGGCAGGCGGCAGCGCGTCGGCGAGCTGCCAGTCGATCGCGAAGCGCGTGCCGGTCTCCTCGCGGAGCGCTGCGGCGATGATCTCGAGCGCAACCCGCGGGAGCTCGGCTTCGGGGCTGCTCGCGATTGGGCTCGTGAGATCGATGCCGGGCGCGACGCTGACGTGCCAGCGTCGATCGACCCGAGCGAGCTCGAGCGCCCACAAGGTGGCGGCATCGGCCCGCGAGGCGAGCTGGGCGCGGAGCTCATCGGCCGCGTCGCGGGTGTGCTCGTAGGCCGTTATGGCATCGCCGAGCCTGTCGGACGCGGTGCGGACCTCGGCTTCGAGTGCCGTAGCCCGAGCCTCTGCCTCGTCGCGCGCCGCTTCGGCCGTATCGGCGCGCAGGACGTGCTCGGCCCGGTCGTTGCTGACGGTGTCGAGGTCTTCGGACAGCGTGACGATGCGGGCGCCGGCCGCACCGAGCGCGTGACCCTGGCGGCGCACCCGCACGGCGAGGACGAGTGCCGCCGCGGTGGCTGCGATGGCAAGGAGGATTGCGAAGACCATTGCGTGCACCCTACCGAGTCGCCCGCACGGACCTACCCGCGGCCACGGTCAGCGACGGTGGACAGCGCAGCGTGGCTCAGTCGACGAGGGCGAAGAGGTCCGGGTCGCTGGTGCGCAGCCTGCGGTAGCAGGCACTCCACATCTGCGGGACGTAGTGCTGGTGGTACTTGGCCTTGCCGCGCCGCGCCTCGGCGGTCGGGAACTCGGTGCCACCGATCGCTTCGGCCTCGAGGTGGTACCGAGCGGCTTGTTCGAGGGTGAGCGCGAGGATGGTGGCCTTCTCGAGCGTGTCGCTCACCACGATGGCGCCGTGGTTCTTGACCAGCACCACGGAGCGTTCGCCCAGCTTGTCGGCCATCTCGTCGCCCGGCACCGGCGGCTTCGTCCCGTCGTCGGCGTGGAGGATCTGCTCGTCGTGGAAGAGGACGCTCGCCACGTTGTACATCCCGATCGCCCGGTCGCGGGTGACGAACGTGCTCAGCCAATGCGAGTGCGTGTGGATGACCGACCCGACCTCGGGCCGGACGCGATAGAACGCAGCGTGGAACTTGATCGCCGGCGACGCCGGCCAGTCGCCACGGACCACGTTGCCCGCCAGGTCGGCGGTGACGACCTGCTCCGGCGTGGTCTCGTCGAAGAAGCCGAACGCGCTCACGTCGAACACGTCGGCACCGGGCTCGCGCACGCTCACATGACCGGCAACGCCGCTGTCGCAGCCGCCTCGGGCAAGGATGCGGCGCGCTGCAGCCACCCGAAACCGGGGGTCGTTCTCGTCCATGGTTCGACACTAGGGCGGATGCTGGCGGCGGCGCTGAGCTTCTTGGCGTTGGTCGCGTGCACGACCGACGCGCCGACCACCGCGGGTACGCCGACCACCACGCCAGCCGCGGCGACGGTGACCACCGCGGCGATCGATCCCCCGTCACCGTCCTCCATGGCGCCCCCGCCGGTTGCGTCGACGACCGTGGCACCCCGCGCTCCCGTCACCGAGCCGCGTGGCGACGCGAGGCAACGAGTGGTTGCGTACTACGCGGGCTGGGAGCGCGAGACCCTCGCCCCTGCAGCGATACCGCGGGGCCTGGTAACGCACGTCATCTATGCGTTCGCGACGGTCACCCCCGACAGCGCGTGCCGGCTGACGAGCTCGCAAGAGCGCGCGACCATCGCCGAGTTGCAGCGCTGGAAGCGTTCCGCCGGAGCACAGACGCTGCTCGCCGTCGGCGGCTGGGAGGAGTCGCGTCACTTCTCTGCCGCGGCCGCCACCGCCGCGGGTCGTGGTGCGCTCGCCGCGTCATGCGTGGCGCTCGCACGCGACCTCGGCTTCGACGGGATCGACCTCGACTGGGAGTACCCGTCCGCAGGCAAGTGGAACGGCCGGCTCGCCGACCCGGCGAACTACGTCGCGCTCATCGCCGAGGTGCGCGCGAGGCTGGGCCCCGACGAACTGCTCACCATCGCAAGTCCAGCATCTCCGGGCTCGCTCGACACGTTCGGGCTCACGTCGATCGCACCGCTCGTCGACTGGTTCAACGTGATGACCTACGACTTCGCCGGGCCGTGGGACGAGACGACCGGCCACAACGCACCGCTCGACTCGCCGTTGGCACCGTTCGGCGCGCGGCCTGCGGTCGCGTTCTACGCGCAGGCGGGGGTGCCACCCGCGAAGCTCGTGCTCGGCGTGCCGTTCTACGGGCACATCTTCGCCAAGGTGTCGAACCTCGATGCGCCGAGCGGTGGCATCGGCGAGCCGTTCACCGGCGTGCCGTCATCGGCGCCCACCGGCGCCCTGTCGTATCGAGCGATCTCCGCGCTCGTGGGCCGGTCCACCTGGGAGCGCCGGTGGGATCCGGTGGCCCAAGTGCCGTGGCTCATCAACGCCCGCGACCGCCAGGTGATCTCCTACGACGACCCGACGTCGATGAAGGCAAAGGCCTCGTTCGCCCTCGACGCCGGCCTGGGCGGGGTGATGATCTGGGAGCTCAGCGGCGACGATGCCGACTGGTCGCTGCTGCACGCCATGAACGCCGGGCTCGGGCGCTGACTACCATCGACGCGTGGCCAAGTTCACCATCACCGACAAGGCAACGGTCGAAGCGACGGCGACCTACCCCGCGCCCTTTACCACCTGCATGGGAGACGTCGCGGCTCGCCTGGCGAGTCCGGCTGAGTACCCCACGTGGCTCGTCGACGCCGATCTCGCCGATGGCGCGACGTTGCAGTGGCCCGACCGCCACGGCGACGAGGCGGTATACGTCGTGTCGGGCGCGCTCGATGTCGACGGGCGGATCTGTCCGGCCGACGGCTGCGTGATCGTCGAGGCCGGTGTGCGCGCCGCCGCCACGGCCGTGGGCCCCACACGGATCGTGCACGTCGGCCCGTACGACGCCGATCAACCGACCGACGGGCTCTACGGCGCGCCCGAAGCAGCCGGACACCACGTGCACATCGTCGGCCCCGGTGGCTGGTTCGCCTCTGGCGATCGCGAGAACGTCGTGGCGCGTTGGTTCGCCGATTCCACGTGCCCGACGTGTCGGATCTCGTTCTTCCACGTGGCGCGCACCGACGGGTTCGTGAAGGACCTGCCGCAC
>JBKJKR010000280.1:0-2536 GCA_046597135.1 Acidimicrobiales bacterium
GAACGCGAAGGGAGCGAACCGCGACGCTTCTGGGTCCCCAAACGCGCGCCCCCACGTGCGAAGCACGACCCAAAAGGCGGAGCCGACCCAAAAGGCGGAGCCGACTCAGAGGGCCAGAAGGTCAGTGGACGGTGACGGTCTCGGTGTCGCGGCCCGAGCGGAACACGGTGCCGGGGAGGGCGCCCGTGGCCTCGCCGTCGATGACGGTCTCGACGCCGTTGACGTAGACGCGCACCACGCCCGTGGATGCGGCGATCATGCGCGGCGCGCCACCCGGCAGGTCGCGCACGAGCGTGGCCTGGGCGCAATCCACCGTCTCGGGGTCGAACACCACGAGGTCGGCGAACGAGCCCTCGGTGACCGTGCCGCGATCGCGCAGGCCCAGCAGCTCGGCCATGCGGCCGGTCATCGCGTGCACGGCCCACTCGAGCGATACGAGCTTGCGGCCCCGCAGGGTGTCGGCCAAGAGCTGCGTGGGGTACGACCCACCGCACATGCGGTCGAGGTGCGCCCCGGCGTCACTGCCGCCAAGGAACACGTCGGGGTCGTTCCACAGCTCGCGACGCATCGCCCAGTGTGCGTCGTCATCGTCGGGCGCGCTGGGCCACAGCACCGTGCGCAGGTCGTCGGCGAGCACGATCTCGATGAGGGTGTCGAACGGATCGGCGTCGCCGCGCTCAGCCGCGATGTCGCGCACCACGCGCCCCGACAGCCCTTCGTTCGCCGCGCTGTAGGTGTCGCCGATGATGTAGCCGTCGAAGTCGGCGAGGCGCTTGAACATGCCCGCGTCGTCGCTGTTCGCGCGCTCGACCATCATGCGGCGCGTGGGGATGTCGCGAAGCATCTCGATGCGCTCGGGCACAGGTGCATTGAGGATGGGGCCCCAGCTCGGCATGAGGTTCAGCGCGCAGTAGTTGAGGAAGCTCATGTTCATGGGCACGATCACCGGCATGGTGAGCGCCACCACGCGGCCACCTTCCTCGCGCGCCTTGTGCGACACGGCGAGGTGGCGGTCGATGCGGCCCGGGTCCTTCGCGTCGACCACGAGCAGGTTCCAGTTCAGCGGGCGGTTGGCCCGCACCGACATCTGCGGCAGCAGCTCGAGCTCGCGCTCGTCGAAGCCATCGCTGGCACCGTCGAAGATGCCTTCGAGCGTGGTGCCCGGCCAACGACCCGTCTCCTCGCACAAAGCAAGGATCTCTTCGGCGTCGGCACCGCGCGCGGGCACCGGGTCACCGTTGCCGTCGCTGTGCATGCGTGACACGTCGGTCGACAAGCCGAGCGCCCCCTGAGCGATCGCCTCGCCGAGCGCAACCCGCAGCTGAGCGAGCTCGTCGGGCGTGGCGCTGCGTCGGTTGGCCTCGGTGCCGAGCACGAAGCGGCGCAGCGCGCTGTGGCCGAGCATGAACCCGGCGTTGACACCGATGTTGCCGTCGAGCGAAGCGAGGTACTCGCCGAAGCTGCTCCAGGTCCACGGCACACCTTGTTCGAGCGCGCCGAGCGGCATGCCCTCGACCTTGGCCAGCATGCGCCGCGTGTAGTCGGCGTCGGGTGGGCGGATCGGTGCGATGCCGAAGCTGCAGTTGCCGCCGATGATCGAGGTGACGCCGTGGACGTTCGACGGCGTGGCCAGCGGGTCCCAGAAGAGCTGCGCGTCGTAGTGGGTGTGCGGGTCGACGAAACCCGGACAGACCACGAGCCCCGTGGCATCGAGGGTGACCGAAGCGTCCTCGGTGAGCGTGCCCGCAGGGACGACGGCGACGATGCGGCCGTCGCGGACACCGATGTCTCCGGCAAACCCCGGCGCTCCGGTGCCGTCGACGATGGTGGCCCCGATGATGCGATGGTCGAGCATGCTTGCCCCTCCCCTGGTGAGCGACCACGATGCCGCGCCACCGACAACAGTACGACTCCTGCTCCGTCCTTTGAACGCCGAGGCCGCCCGATGGCGCAAAACCGCGACAACTTCCAGCTCACGCCCCGTCGAGGTAGCCCGACCAAGGCCTACGACAAGACGTACTTCGACCGGTGGTACCGGCGCCATGGCATCGGCACGCCGGCCGAAGTGGCCCGCGTCGCACGATTCGCGCTCGCCACCACCGAGCACCTGCTGATGCGACCCGTGCGACGGGTGCTCGACGTGGGGTGCGGCGAAGCGGCGTGGCGTGCGCCGCTGCTCGCCCAACGGCCCGGCATCCGCTACACCGGCGCCGGCCCGAGCACCTACGCCGTGGCCCGCTACGGGCGGACGCGAGACATCGTCCTCGGCGGCCTCGGCGAACTGCCCGCCCTCGGGCTCCGCGGCCGGTTCGATCTGGTCGTGTGCGCCGACGTGCTCCCCTACGTCGACGACACCGACATCGCCACCGGACTCGCCTGGATCGCCGAACGACTCGACGGCCTCACCTACCTCCACGCCATGACGGCCACCGACGACTTCTTCGGCGACCGGGCCGGGTTCCACGAACGTCACGCGGCCCGCTACCTGGAGATGTTCGCCGCCCACGACCTGCGCCGGGTCGGGCCTCACCTGTAT
>JBKJKR010000421.1:0-4637 GCA_046597135.1 Acidimicrobiales bacterium
CTTCGCCATAGCCTTCGAATAGTAGCCTCCTGCTGCCCGAGCCCCCCACCCGGCCGATGCCCCCACCGGCCCGAACCGGCCCCCGTACACCCGGGCCCCCGTACATAAGGAACTCCCCCATGAGTGACCTCGGCTTCGACAACAAAGTCGTCATCATCACCGGCGCCGGCAACGGTCTCGGCCGTAGCCACGCGCTCGAGTTCGCCCGACGCGGTGCACGCGTCGTGGTCAACGACCTGGGCGGCTCCGTCGACGGCTCCGGCGGTTCCACCGGCCCTGCGCAACAGGTCGTCGACGAGATCGTGGCCCTCGGCGGCGAGGCCGTGGCCAACATCGACAGCGTCGCCACCCCAGAGGGCGGCACGGCAATCGTGCAGACGGCGCTCGACACGTTCGGGCAGGTCGACATCCTCGTCAACAACGCCGGCATCCTGCGCGACAAGTCGTTCCACAACATGACCATCGACATGATCAACGCCGTCATCGATGTGCACCTGCGCGGCGCGTTCTACGTCACGCACGCCGCGTGGAACCACATGCGCGAACAGGGCTACGGCCGCGTGGTGAACACGTCGTCGAACAGCGGCATCCTCGGCAACTTCGGTCAGTCGAACTACGGCGCCGCGAAGATGGGCCTCGTCGGGTTCACCAACGTGCTGGCCCTCGAAGGAGCCAAGCACAACATCAAGGTCAACGCGATCGCGCCGGTGGCCTTCACCCGCATGACCGCCGACCTCATGCCCGGCCTCGAGGAGAAGCTCCAACCCGAGAAGGTCACGCCCGCGGTGATCTACCTGGCGCACGAGTCCTGCGCGGTCACCGGCGAGACCTACAGCGTCGGCGGCGGCACCATCTCGCGCTACTTCGTCGGGCTCACCGATGGCTACGTGAACCAGGACCTCACCGCCGAGGACATGCGCGATCACCTCGACCAGATCCGTGACGAGACCGGCTATCAGGTGCTCCGGAACAACGGCCAGGAGCTCAAGAAGCTCTTCTCGAAGCTCGCGTGACGCGCTTCGCCGCAGTCGCGACCTTCGACGCGGCCGTCGAGTCGTTGTTCGACCACGTCCGGGGCATCCCCGCCGTCGACCGGGTCTTCTACACCGCGTCCGAGCTCGGCGATTGGAGCCTGATCTGGCACCTCGCCGGCGCCGGACAAGGCGTGATCCTGCGCGACGGGTTCGCCCGCGCGGTTCGGCTCAGCGCGTGCATGGGTCTCGAGTCCGGGTTCGTCAACGGCGCGGTCAAGGCCATGTTCCGGCGAGCCCGCCCCATCGTCGAGACCGAACGACCGCACCGGTTGCGCCAGCCCCGAACGAGCAGCTTCCCGAGCGGGCATGCCAGCGCGGCATTTGTCGCGGCGGCCTTGTTGTCAGACGGCCGGCGCGCCAAACCGCTGTACTACGGCGTGGCGGGCGTGGTCGCGCTCAGCCGGGTGCACGTGCGCATCCACCACGCATCGGACGTGGCGGGTGGCATCGCGCTCGGTGTCGCGCTCGGGGCGCTGGCCAAGAAGGCCTGGCCACTCGGACACGCACCTTTCGGGCTTCAGGTGCTGCTCGACCGTTGAGCAGCACCGTGCTCCGTGAAGCACCGTGCGCCGTTGCGTCGAGCGACAGCGCGGCTCAGTTGAGCGGGTCGTGCTCGATCGAGGCGAGCAACAGCCGGACGTCGAGCAACAGGTTCGACACCTCGTCACTGGTGATCAGGTTGCGACGCTGCGCGTCGGCCAGGCCTTGATCGATGAGCGCTAGCGCTTCGGTGATCGTCTGGGCTTCCTTCGTCGCTGTCATCGCCACTGCACCCTTTCGATCTCGAATCAACCTGCACCCTGTGTCGGCACGATAGCCCTGATCGGCCTCGCGCACGCACCAGGCCCCGAATTACCATGCGCCCACCGCCGCCGACCGAAGCCCTCGCACATCCACTCGCATTGTCAGGGCCCGCAACGAACGGATCCGCCATCAGCCTCGACCCGCCCGTGATCGACCTTCGTGATCGTGACACGAGCCTCCTGCCACGAGCGCTGGCCGATGCGTACGACACGAGCCAGGTGGGCGCGCGTCTGGTCGTGCGGCTCTCGACGTCGGTCGCGGCCGAGGTCGGTGACGACCTCGTCGAGGGCGGCGGGTTCACCATGATCGGCGCGCCGCACGACGATGGGCGCCGGCTGATCGAGCGGGTGCGCACGCTGCCCGATCGCGTCGACCCTCGGCTTCGCGTCCTGGTCTGTGGACTCAACCCGAGTCTCTACGCGGCCGATGCCGGCGTTGGATTCGCCCGTCCCGGGAACCGCTTCTGGCCCGCCGCGCTCGCGAGTGGGTTGGTCACCGTCGATCGCGATCCTCGCCACGCTCTCGACGTGCATCGGGTCGGCATGACCGATCTCGTCAAGCGAGCCACCGCGCGGGCCGACGAGCTCGACCGTGGCGAGTACTTGCGCGGCGCGGCGCGCGTGACCCGCTTGTGCCGGCTCCTCGAACCAAAGGTGTTGTGCGTGGTCGGGCTCGGCGGCTGGCGTGTCGGCGTCGACAAGCGCGCCACCACCGGGCGGCAACCGGAACCTATAGCGAGCACGCTCGTCTACGTGATGCCGAACCCCAGCGGCCTGAACGCTCACGTCACGGCCGGCGACCTCGCCGAGCACTTCCGCATCGTCGGCGCGCTCGCCGATGCCTGACGGTCGCGTCGTGTTCGATCGGCACTCGATCAGCGAGGTGCGAGATCGCGAGCGGCTTGGCGGACGTCGATGCCGCCGAAACCCATCACGAACAGTGCGGGTGTGGTGACACCGTTCGCGATGTAGCGCTGGATGTGCGCGTGGCATTCGTCGGGCGTGCCGTTGATGATGAGCTCGTCGACGAGCGAGTCGGGGATCTTCGCGAGCGCGCCCTTGCGGTCGCCGGCTTCCCACGCCGCCCAGTGGTCGGCGAGCATCTCGGTGCGGCCGCACCACTCGTGGAACGCCCGGTAGACGGGAACGTTCAAGTACGCAGCCATCGCGAACTTCGCCGCCGGAAGCACCTGTTCCTTGTCGGGGTTCGGGCAGACGAACAGGCGGGCCACGATCTCCTTGCCCGGGCCCTGCGCGTTGACGATGCCCGAGACCCGTGACGCGTCGTCGGCCGACAACCAGTTGACGATGGCCCCATCGCCTTCGCGACCCGCGAGGCGCAACATGCCCTCGCGAAGCGACGCGACCAGTATGGGCACCGGGTGTTCGGGCACGATGCCGAGCTTGAACCCCCGCACCGAGAACGTCTCGTAATCGGCCGACATCTTGTCGCCGGCGAGCGCGCCGCGCAGGAACCGCAGCGTGTCGCGCACGCGCTTGTACGGTTCGACGAACGGAACGTTGTTCCACCCTTCGACGATGACGTTCGACGACGCCCCGATGCCGGCGACGAAGCGACCCGGCGCGGCCGCCGCGAGGCTCGCGATCGACTGGGCGAGCAGGCCGGGCCCTCGTGTGTAGACCGGCAGGATCGCGGTGCCGAGTCGCGCGGTCGGGGCCCACACCGAGGCAAGTGCGAGCGGGGTGAACGCGTCGGTGGTGTTGGCCTCGGCCGACCACAGATCCGTGTAGCCGTGTGCGACGAGCTCCTCGACGAGCTCGCGCTGTTGATGGAGAGGTGTGCCACCGAACGGGATGGTCATGCCGTAGCGCTGCATGGGCGGCGACCCTAGTTCGCCGGTTCGAGGTGACGCGCCAGGTCGCACCGGCCGACCAGGTCGCACCGGCCGATCAGGTCGAGGTGGCGCGCCGACACCCGAGCAACGTGTTGACCCCGGGCCGCGTGTCGATCGCGTAGACGCAGACGTCGTGTGCCCCCGGAGCCACCGCGAGGGTCGCGGCGAAGCCGTGGGCGCCACCGTAGGCACCGAGGGCGGCTACGAGGTCCGCGCGGTCCCGGTCGGCCCGCAATGGCGTCCCGATCCTGTCGACGTAGACGTGCACATCGATCGGCGCGGCCACATCGGGGTCGATCGCCCAGCCGGCGACGGTGACCGCGCCCGCACCACCCGACACGACGTCGAGGGCACCGACCGGGGCCCCGCCGGGTACCGACCCACTCCGGCATCCGATCAGTGCATTGCCGCCGGCGCCTTCGTTGATCCCGTAGACGCACACGGTGTGTTCGCCACCCGAGGCGGGAATGGTCACGCCGAAGCCGTGGGACTGGCCGTAGCCACCGAACGCCGCGCCGACGTCGGGTCGGGAAGCATCGGCACGCACCGTGCGCGCGAACCGACCGTCGACGTAGACGTGGAGATCGATGGGAGCTGCGACATCGGGGTCGATCGCCCAGCCGGCGACAACGAGGGTGCCGAGGTCGCCTCGTACCGAGTCGACGGCGCCGGACGGCGGACCCGACGGCACGATCGCCTCGCGGCAGCCGACGAAGGTGTGCTCGGCGGGACCGTCGTTGATGGCGTACGCACACACGGTGTGCGCACCGGCGGCCGAGCGCACGACGGCGTCGAAGCCGTGGGCGGCACCGGCGACCGCGTAGGCCGCGGCGACATCGGCGCGCGGTGCGTCGGCTCGGACGGTCGCGGCGAACGCGCCGTCGACGTAGACGTGCATGGCGATGGGCGTCGGCGCGTCGGGATCCACGCCCCATCCGGTGGCC
>JBKJKR010000440.1:0-3391 GCA_046597135.1 Acidimicrobiales bacterium
CGCCGACCCGGGCGCTCGGCCCGCGGACTGCCCCTTCAACCGGGCGCCGGTAGGTGCCGGACCGTTCGTGATCACGTCGTTCACCCGCGGCCGGGGCGTGGTCGTGTCGCGCAACGATCGCTACTGGAACGGTGCGCCGCTGCTCGACGGGGTGCGCTTCAGCGTGTCGACCGAGGCCGGCACGGAGAAATCGGTCGACGCACTCACCTCCGGCGCGCTCGAGGTGGCGTATCTCCGCGATCAGCGGGCGGTGGCCGCCGCGCAGGCCAAGCGTCTCCCCGGTCGGTCGATCGTGCTCGACGGGGGCGCGACCGAGCTGATGAACATGGGACTCACCGTCGACTGCCGGGGCGGATTGCCGGGGCCCGTGTGCATCGGCGCGCCCGACGGCCGGCGCGAGTCGACCGCGGCCACACGTTTCCAACGCGTCCGCCACGCGATCGCCGCGGCCATCGATCCAGCGGTGGTGCAGGAGCGGGTCACGGGCGGACGTTCGACCGCGAGCGCGGATCTGTTCGGTGCGATGCGCGACCTGTCGCCCGGCGTGGCCGGGCACGCGTACGACCCCGAGCGGGCGCGTGCCCTCGTCGCCGAGGCCAAGGCGAACGGTTGGGACGGTAAGGTCCGGTACCTGTGCGACAACTCGCCGTCGGGGCAGGCGCGGGCCATCGCCATCGAGACCATGCTCAAGGCGGTCGACATCGCTCCGGTGATCGACACCACCAAGGACGCGGCCGCGGTGGCCGACGCGATCGCAGTGGCGAAAGACTTCGACCTCGCGTGCGCATCGACGGGCTTCGTCGCCGACGCGGCCACCGGCAGGTCCGACGGAAGCACGCTCGCGGCGTTGACCCGCCTGGTCGGGTCGACGAGCATCACGAACCCCACCGGATGGAAGAACTCGCGGGTGGACGCCGCAGTGCTCGCGCTGCGCGCCGCGCGCTCCGAAGACGAGCGCCGCTCGGCCACGCGCGTGGTCGTCGCGGAGATGGTGCTCGACGCTCCGTTCGTGGTCACGGGCGCGCCGTTGTTGTACGTGGCCTACACGACCAAGGTGCGTGGCGTGCACGCCACCACGGGCTCGCGGCTGCTGTTCGACGCGGCATGGCTGGCGCCTTCTGCGAACGGATGAATGTCGCCCCGTCCCGGTTTTGAAGATTCAGGTACCGGTCGCATAAAGTTCCGCTTCCGCGATGCGTCTCTGGGGGATGGGCAGTTGCTGCGCACGATCGGTATAAAGATCCTGCTGTTGATCCCTGTGCTGATCATCGTCAGTTTTGGCACGTTCCTGCTCGTGGATCTCGTGCCCGGCGATCCGGCCCAGCAGGTGCTCGGCCCGAACAGCACAGCGGAAGAGTACGAACAGATCCGGCTGGAGCTCGGCCTCGACACGCCGCTCCTGCAGCGATATTGGGAGTGGGGCAAGGACGTCGTCCTGCACGGTGACCTCGGGAAGAACCTCATCAACCCGCGCGTCGACGTGTCCGACACGCTGCAGCGCTCGTTCCCGATCAACCTCGAGCTGGCGTTCGCGGCCATCGGGTTGTCGCTGCTGTTGGCGGTGCCCACCGCCATGGCGTCGGCCTACTTCGCCGGACGCCGCCTCGACCGAGGGCTCTCGGTCACTGCGTTCGCCATGATCTCCGTGCCACCGTTCCTCTCGGGCCTGATCCTCATCTTGATCTTCGCCCTGACCCTCGGGTGGTTACCCGACAGTCAATGGACACGACTCACGAACAACGGGTCGTGGACCGATCTCAACCTGGTCGACAACCTCAAGTCCCTGGCCCTGCCGGTGATCACGATCTCGATCAACGAGGTGGCGGTGTTCCTGCGCCTCCTGCGTGGTGACCTCATCGGCACCCTGCAAGAAGACTTCGTGCTCGCCGCGAAGGCGAAGGGCATGCCCACCCGACACCTGATGCTCCGAGAAGCGATGCGTCCGTCGTCGTTCTCGCTCATCACCCTGGCCGGCGTGTCGGTCGGCCGGGTCATCGGCGGCACCGTGATCGTCGAGCGCATCTACTCGATACCGGGTGTCGGCAAGCAGGTGGTCGAAGCGGCCACCAAGAGCGATTACCCGATCGTGCAGGGCGGTGTGCTCGTGCTGGCGATCTTCTACGTTGCCATCAACATGGGCATCGACATCCTGTACGGCTTCTTGGACCCGAGGATTCGCCGTGGCCGCTGAAACTGTCGTCCGACTCCCGAGCGACTCGTCGACCATGACGGTCGACGAGGTGTTCGCCTCCATGGCGGCGAAGCCGCCGCGCGGCGGGGTGCTCGGTGGCACCGGCATCCTGCTGGCCGCCATCGTGGCGATGTTCCTGGCGCTCGACACGCTCGGTGATCTGCCGGGCATCGTCAAGGTGCCGTTCTTCCTCGTGGGCGTCTACGCGGCCATCCGCGGCATCGACACCATCTGCAAGAACGTCAAGGGCCCGACCTTCGACACCGGCCTGTGGCTCTGCATCCTCTGGCTCGTGCTGCTGGGGCTGGCCGCGATCTTCGCCGACCTCCTGCCCTTCACCGAGCACGTCGACACGGTCAAGTCCATCACCGAACCCGGCAACGCACGGCCCGACCTGTTCTCGCGCCATCCGCTCGGGTCGAACAACTTCAGCCTCGACCTGCTCGGCCAGGCGGTCTACGCGGCCCGCGTCAGCGTCGGCACGGCACTCCTGGCCGTCACGGTCGCCGTCGTCCTCGGTTCGATCATCGGCATGGCGGCCGGCTACTTCCGGGGCTGGCTCGACGTGGTCATCGGCGTCTTCACCGACTCGATCCTCGCGGTGCCGGCTCTGCTGCTGCTCATCGCCGTGGTCACCGTGATCGGCAAGCCGGAAGGCCCGCTCGAGGCCGTGTTCAAGATGGGGCTCACGCTCGCGATCGTCGCCGTGCCCACCATGGCGCGGCTCGCACGGGCCAACACCATGGTCTTCGCCCAACGGGAGTTCGTGCTCGCGGCCCGCGCGATGGGGGCCAGCAACCGGCGCATCATCTTCCGCGAGATCGCACCGAACGTCGCGCTGCCGGTGCTCTCGTACTCGTTCATCATCATCGCCACGCTCATCGTGGCCGAAGGCTCGTTGTCGTTCCTCGGCATCGGCCTCAAACAGCCCAACCCCACGTGGGGCAACATGATCGCCGAAGGCCAGGTGTCGAACGTGCTGCGCAAGTACCCGCACATCGCGCTGGTGCCCGGCTTCATCATGTTCCTCACCGTGTTCAGCTTCAACCGCGTGGGCGAGAAGTTCCGCTCGCTCTGGGACCAGCGCGAAGCAAAGATCTAGGGTTTCGGTTCCCAACCATAGGTTGGGAACCGAGCTGTTCTGGGCGACCTGACGGTCGCGCTCGTTGGAGCTCGGCGGACTCGGCGGAGCCGGCTCCG
>JBKJKR010000543.1:0-4139 GCA_046597135.1 Acidimicrobiales bacterium
AGTGCGGTGCCGCGGCGGACGGCCGGGCACTCCCAGGGCGAGGCCACGTCACAGCCCCGTCCGTTCGACGTGGACGCGACGCGCTGCAAATGCGCGCGACTCGAATCGGCGAGCAGCAGCTCGCTCACGCCGGCCGAATCGACGAGGTCCATCGCTCGCCCGACCACGTCGTAGATCGAGTCCTCGTCGTGCGCGCCGTCGAGCGCTTCGCGAAGGTCCTCGGCAAAGCGTTGGCGGCTGACCTGCTCGACCAATTGCGCATTGGCGCTCGCGGAGGCGGCCTCGGCCGCGCGGGTGCTGGCAAAGTTCTGGCGCACGCGCCGATCGATGCGAATGGTCAGGAGGAGCAACGTCATCACGCCGGCCGCCGACGTGATGATCGTTCGGAGATGGGCGTCGCGCACCGACTGCTGCGTTCGTCGTCGCGACGCGTCCGTCGCCTTCCGGAACTCGTCCGAGAGGAGGCTCTGCTGATCACCCAACCGCGAGGCGATCAGGAGCAGGGTCCCGGGTGCGATCGCGGGAAGCGGGGGGGTGAGTTCGATCGCGAGCATGGTGGCGCTCGCGGTGTACTTCTCGAGCGAGTCGGCGGTGGCATCGAACCGCTCGAGGAGCATGGCGGGCGCATCGGCTTGCTCGAAGTGCAAGCGGGCCCGCTCGAGGTGACCACGAACTTTGGCAACCCGTTCGGCCGCGGCGAGCGCTCCGGCGTCCGAGCCCGCTGCGGCGCGGAGGATGTCGGCGTCGATCGCGCTGCGGGTCAGCAGTGCCTCTTGGTACTCCCGCAGCCCCAGCTGCAGGCTCGTGGACTGCTCGGCCGAGTGACCGAGCTCTCGCACCGTGAGCGATGCCACGGTGCCGACCGCGGCGACGCCGATGGCCGCCATCAACATCACCACCACCTGTCCTCGACCGTTCGATGGCCGCTTCGCGCGGTGGGCCTCGAAACTGCGACGAACCCATGAAGCCATGCCTCACCGTGTCGGCTCGATGCCATCGAGATGAAGCCATTTCGCAATGGCCGCACCATTCGAACGGCGTCGCGTGCTGCACGAGAGGGCACGGTTTCGACGCATGACGTTTGGTCTCATGTTTCTCGGGTAGTTGGTCAGGGACCGATGAAAGGATGCCGATCGTGTCTCTGTTCGTCATCGTGCCCCTAGCCCTGACCCTCGCCTTCGTGGCCTACTCGTGGCATCGCCACGTCTTCGAGCGTGAATGCCTGGTGCTGTTCCGGGAGGAGCAAGCGCTGGTCGCCCCCGAGGCGCGTCAAGCGCGTGCCGCCCAGTCCGTGCAAGCCGGTACCGGCGACCACCCCGTCGACCTGGTGGGCACCGTCGACGCGCATGATCCCAAGGTAGGCGTGCGCCCCGACGCAGCACGGCCGTCGGGTGTGCCGAGGTGACCACGGGTCCGATTGCTCATCTCCCGCTCGCGGTCGAGGCTGCGTTCCGCTAGAACTGCCACGGGAGCGACTCACCGGATCGGGGGCGGCCATGGGTACGACAGGCACAGGTGGAGCTGCGGACATCACCTTGGGCGGTCCGAGGTGAGGGCGATGTTCGAGCAACCAGATGTTCGAGCAACCTCTCGCTCACTTCGGCGAGAAGCTGGACGGCCGAGGCACCTTCACCCATCGTCGCGAGTCCTCAGGGGATGAACGCCGATCGTCTGCCGGTCATCGTCGGCGTCTCGCAGCACCGCTGGCGGGCCATCGATCCCGCTCAGGGACCCGATGTGGCCGTTCGTGCCGCGGCCGTGGCACGGGCCGCGGCGGACGACACGGGTGTCGGGCACCGCGCCATCGCCCACGTGGACGCGTGGGTGCACACGGTGGGCTGGAACGCCAAGAACCCCGTCGACCTCATCGCCCGCGCCGCCGGGGCACAGGTGCGCCATTGCTGGTCGTCGGGCAGCGGGGGCGAGGTCGGCGTCGCGGCGGCCAACTGGGCGGCGCGGGCGATCCTCGCCGACGAGCTCGACAGCGTCGTGGTCACCGGGGGCACCGACTTCCGCACGCGGGCCAAAGCCGAACGACTCGGCATTGCGTACGCGTCACCCTCGGGGGGTGAGGGGTCGTTCGACGTGCTGGTCGAAGGCAAACCCGCATCGAGCGACGCGGAGCTTGCGCACGACATGGCCATCCCCATCCACGTGTATCCGATCTTCGAGAACGCGCTGCGGGCCGCCCGCGGCCTGAGCATCGACGAGCACCGCGCCCGCATGGGCGCGCTCATGAGCTCGTTCACCGCAGTCGCCGCCGACAACCCGTTCGCGTGGTTCCCCACGTTTCGAACAGCCGACGAGCTCACCACGCCCACCGCCGACAACCGCATGATCGGCTTTCCGTACACCAAGCGCCTCAACGCGATCCTCGACGTCGACCTCAACGCGGCGTTCGTGATGATGTCGACCGCGCGGGCCAGGGCGCTGGGGATCCCGTCCGACCGATGGGTGCACTGGTGGGGTGGTGCGTCGGCCGACGAGCAGGCCTATCACCCGAGCACGCGACCCGACCTGGCGGCGTGCCCGGCCATGCAGTACTCACACCGTGGCGCACTGCACGAAGCCGGCGTCGGCGTCGACGACATCTCGATGTTCGACTTCTATTCGTGCTTCCCGGTCGCGGTCGAGATGGCGTGCGAGATGCTCGGACTCGACGAGCGCGACCCTCGCCGCTTCACGCTCACCGGTGGCCTGCCATACGCGGGCGGCCCCGGCTCGGCGTACACGCTGCACTCGCTGGCCGCCATGGTCGAGTGCGTGCGCACACGACCCGACTCGACGGCCCTCGTCACCGGCAACGGCATGTTCCTGAGCAAGCACGCCTCGTCGGTGTGGGGCGGCCGGCCCCGGCCTCCCGCGCCCCTCGGATCACCGCCCGACGCGGGCACCACGCTTGTGCAGGCGCCACTCGCAGTCGCCGAGACGCCGACGGGTCGCGGCACGATCGACGGCTATACGGTGCTGCACGATCGCGTGGGTGCGCTGGCGCGCGGTCTCGTCGTAGGCCACCTCGACGATGGTCACCGGTTCGTGGCCCACATCACCGAACCGGAGGCGCTCGTGTCGCTCGAAGAACGCGAAGGAGTCGGGCGCTTCGGCGAGGTGCGCCGCGGCGAAGGTGTCAACATCCTCGAGCTCACATGAACCGCGAAGGTCAGCGCGTCCCTTTTCCCGCGCGTTTCTGGCAGCTCGTCGAGGCCACTGCGGCCGAGCACCCGCACCGACCGCTCGTCAGCGACGACTACGGCCGATCCTTCACCACCTCGCAGTTTCGCGACGCGGCGCTCGAGGTGGCCGCCGGATTGAAAGGTTTCGGCATCGGGTCCGACACCGTCGTGTCCTGGCAGCTCCCGTCGCGCATCGAATCGTTGGTGCTGCTGGCCGCGCTCGCCCGGCTCGACGCGGTGCAGAACCCGATCATCCCCGTGCTGCGCGATCGCGAAGTGCGCTTCATCACCGGCGAGGTCGACACCGACTTCCTGGTCGTGCCCACCACCTGGCGCGGCTTCGACCACGAAGCCATGGCTCGTGACATCGCGGTCGAACGCGGCTTCGACCTGCTGGCGCTCGACTGGTCGAAGGCCCCGGTGGTGGGCGAGCTCCACCTGCCGGTCGGCAACCCCGCCCGGCTTCCGCCGCCCCCGCCGCCGTCGGCATTGCTGGCGGTGCGCTGGATCTACCACACGTCAGGAACCACCTCTGACCCTAAGGGGGCTCGTCACACCGACTCCACGGTCATGCACGGCGCGGCCGCGCTCATCGAACGCCTCGACATCGATGAGCACGACGTCTACCCGGTGGCCTTTCCCGTCACCCACGTCGGCGGCGTGGTGATCTTGACGACCTTCCTGGTGACCGGTGCGCACCTGGCGTTGTTCGACGCGTTCGACCCCGCGACCTCGCCCGAGCGCTTTGCGGCGCACGGCGCAACGTTGCTCGGCACCGCCGTGCCGTTCTTCAACGCGTACCTGGCTGCGCAGGCGAAGTCGGGCGACACGGCCATCTTCCCGAAGCTGCGGGCGTGCATCGGTGGCGGGGCGCCGGTACCGACCGAGATCCATCTCGCGCTCGAACGCAGCTTCGGCGTGGCGGGCGTCGTGGGATCGTGGGGCCTCACGGAGTTCCCGAACGCG
>JBKJKR010000304.1:0-3609 GCA_046597135.1 Acidimicrobiales bacterium
GGCTTCTGCATGAGCGGCGGCCTCACCATCGCGCTGGCCCGGGCCATGCCCGATCGTGTCGCAGCGGCCGCGTCCATCCACGGCGCGTGGCTGGTGAAGGACACACCCGACTCGCCGCATCGCGGGCTCGACAAGGTCAAGGCCGAGATCTACTTCGGTTGGGCCGACAACGACCAGACTGCACCGCCCGAGACGGTGGAACCGATGCGTGTCGCGCTCGACGAGGCCGGTGCGCGTTACACGCTCGACTTCCTCACCGACGCGGTGCACGGGTTCGCGCCGCCGGGGACCGAGCGGTACAACCGTGCCGCATCGGAACTGCATTGGGAGCGCGTCCACTCCCTCATGCGCCGCAACCTCTGAGCAGGTTCACCGAAGCGGCACGTTGACCGCTGCGCCGACGCCTTCTGCGAGACCGGGGAGCACCACCGAGTAGGTGCCCGCGCCGCCGGCCACCGCGACCACGAGGTGTGCGGGCGACGACAGGCCGTGCACCAGTGCGTCGTCGGCGATGTCGGGCGCGCCGCGCACGTAGCCGTGCAGCCGACGGATCTCGCTCGCGCGCACCGCGGCGCGCTCGTAGATCTCGTGTTGGATCATCGACCGGTCGAGCCCGGCCGCCACGAGCACGTCGGCGTGCAGCGGGCACAGCAACATTGAACCCGACCCCCGATAGCCCATGCCGGCGAGCGAACCCGGTGCGAACAACGTGCGCGCCAGCATCTCGAGCAGCCGCTCGGCGTCGGCCGTGGCAGTGTCGCCCACGGGCACGAACATGATCTGGCTGGGTCCTTCGGCGGCGACCACGGTGACCGAGGGGGTCGGCGACAGCAGCCCGAGTGCGCTTGCCGCTTCGCCCACGACGAACGTGAACTTCGCCGGTTGGCCGAGTGTTGCCATGTCAGCCTCGCCGGGGTGGCCGCCGCCGGCGTTCAACAGCACGAAGCGCAGCGCGCGGCCGATTGTGGCGTTGGCCCGATGACCGGTCCCGAGCGCGCCGGTGCCCGATGCGATGTCGAGCGGACCACCGCTGACGATGGTGAGCGGCGCCGCGTTGTTGGTGGTTCCCTGCACGACGCTGAGGTTGAACCGCGCATCGCACACCGCGCGCACCGCTGCGCACACCACGCCGAGGTGCTGCGGCCGGCACCCGGCCATGACCGCGTTCACCGCGACAGAGGCAACCGTCGCCACACCCTTGCGCGGTTCGACGATGCCGAGCACCTCGTCGGCCGCCAGTGCACCACCGGCGACCATCTCGTCGACCCGCTCGGCGGTCGGCACCACGACCGGTAGACCATCGGTGCATCCGAGTCGATGCAGCAGTTCCTGCGCTTCGGTGTCGTCGGCGGCTTCGAGGTGGTTCACGTCCACCCCAACGCAAGCGCCACCTCGGCTGCGGCTCCATGCGCGGCCGACCGGATAGTGGCGTCGCCCGAACCGGCGAGGGGATACGGCACGCGGACGCGCGGTACGTCGGGCATGCCGGCCGACTGCGCGACGAGCGCGCTCTGCGCCCAGAACGCGTCGGTGATCACCGCGCAGGCTCGTACCTGGCGGCGGGCGATGTCGATGGCGTCACGCACGGTGCCCACGGTGCAGCTTCCTCAATGGCCGTACGCGGCCACGACCCCCACACAGTCCTCGGTGAGGGTGCGACGTTGCTCGTCGGTGAGCGGCGTCGGCGGACTCACCTTCTCGATGCGCACGAACGTCGCGTCGGGTTGCAGCAACGACAATTCGACCGCCAGCGCGTCGAGGAACGTCATCGAATCAGGGAACCCGTTGGCGAGCAGGCCGATGATGACCGGTCCCTCGTCCTGCGCGTCCACCGTGTACGCGTCGTTCGCCGCGCTGGTGGGTGGACGAGGATCGTGAAAGCGGATCACCATGGCTCCAGTATCGGTGCTCGAAGCTCACTCGGCCCAACGGTCACTCGCAGAACAGGTACGACTCGGTGAGCCACCTGCGTATGTCGTCGGTGAGGTCGGCGGGTTCTCGCAGGTTCACCACGTGGAAGATGCGGGTGCCGGTGTCGATCGGCTTGCGGGCGATCGACGGATGCGCGAGCCGCCGGCCGAGCGGGAACGACATGGCCACCCACTTGGTCATGGGGCGGAGCTCGACGAAGGATCCGGCCTTCTTCAAGAACACGCCGACCGATACCGGCTCGACGTGGATCGGGCCGAGCGTGCGCACGAAGCCGTACACCGCGTCGAACACCGGACGCTCGTGCGGCGGGCCGGTCGAGAAGTACTCCTCGAGCGTCATCGCCGGCGCGCACTCGTGCGCTTGGTGCGCTCGAGCGAACCGCCGAGCGCATCGCTCGCACACCCAACCGGTCATCCCGCGAGTCTGGCGCACCGCCGCAGTGCGGGGGTCACCGCCCGATGATGCGTCGGGCCCGGTGCGCGGCGGCGACCATCTCGGTGAGCGACGCCTCGACCTCGGGCCAGCGGCGGGTCTTCAGCCCGCAGTCGGGGTTCACCCACAACCGGTCGGCGCCGAGCGCACGCACGGCCGCGGCCAACAACCCGTCCACCTCGGCTGCGGATGGCACTCGCGGTGAATGGATGTCCCACACGCCCGGGCCGACCTCGTTCGGAAAGGCCGCGTCGCGCAGCTCGTCGATCAACGCGTGACCCGAGCGCGACGCCTCCATCGAGATGACGTCCGCGTCGAGCGCGATGATCGCGTCCATCACCTCGCCGAACTCGGCGTAACACATGTGCGTGTGGATCTGGGTGTCGTCGGGCACCCCGGAGGTGGTCAGCCGGAAGGCCTCGACCGCCCACGCCAGGTAGTCCGCGCGGTCCTGCTTGCGCAGCGGGAGAGTTTCGCGCAGCGCGGGCTCGTCGACCTGGACCACCGCGATACCGGCCTGCTTGAGGTCGACCACCTCATCTCTGAATGCGAGCTCGACCTGGCGCGCGGTGTCGGCCAGCGGCTGGTCGTCGCGGACGAATGACCAGGCCAGCATGGTCACCGGCCCGGTCAGCATGCCCTTGAGCGGCCGGTCGGTCAGGCTCTGCGCGAAATGCGCCCAACGCACGGTCATCGGCCCGGGTCGGGACACGTCGCCGACGATGATCGGCGGCCGGACATAGCGGGTTCCGTAGGACTGCACCCAGCCATGCTTGGTGGCCAGAAAGCCGAGGAGCTGCTCAGCGAAGTACTGGACCATGTCATTGCGCTCGGGCTCACCGTGCACCAGCACATCGAGACCGAGCTCGGTCTGCAGGTCGACAACCGCACGGATCTCCGCGCGCATCGCGGCGTCGTAGGAGTCCTGGTCGAGCTGTCCGGCTCGGAGCTTCGCGCGGGCCTGACGCAGACTGGTCGTCTGCGGGAACGACCCGATCGTCGTCGTCGGCAGCGCGGGCAGACCTAGCCGCGCCTGCTGCGCCGCATGCCGGGTCGCGTACTCGCTGCGCCGGTGCAGATCGACGTCGCCGACGGCGGCAGAACGGGCTCGCACTGCTTCGACGTGCACCATCGGTGAACTCGTCCGCGACGCCAGCCGGGTCTGATTGACCTGGAGCTCACCGGTGATCGCATCACGTCCGACGTCCAGTCCGCGAGCCAAGGTCACGAGTTCGTCGGGCTTTT
>JBKJKR010000589.1:0-2639 GCA_046597135.1 Acidimicrobiales bacterium
CCCCGATCCTGCGCCCGAGGCCGCCAACCCGCCCGGTGGCCTCAGCGAGGCCTCGGGCATGCGGTACTTCACCTTCACGGTGACCAACCTCGACGAGGTCTACGACGCGTGCATGGCCGCCGGCGCCTCGTCGGTGCTCACCCCGTTCGTCGTTGCCCCCTCGGTGCGCATCGCCATGGTCGAAGATCCCGACGGCAACCACGTCGAGTTCCTCGAGCGCGCCTGACCCGCGGCCGCGGTTCGCGCCGGTCAGCCGCCGAGGGGCAGGCCACCGACCGGTGCCGTGGCGCGCCGGCGTACCAGCGACGAGAAGCCGAGCATCACGACCGCGGCGCCGATGCCCACCGAGTACGGCGTGAGGAAGTCGCCGGTGTCGTGCGGTTTGGCGTCGCCGAGGAGCATCACCGCGAGCTGGATGCCGACCACGGTGCCGAGGCTGGCCGACATCTGCAGCATGCCGCTCGCGAGGCCGAGCTCACTGGTGCGCACGGCGCTCGTGAGCGACGACATGTACGGCGGGGTCACGATGCCGAGACCGATGCCCGACAGCGTCAACCCGACGACGATGATCGCGATCGACGTGGTGTGCGCGCCAAGGACGAACGCGGTCGCGCCGGCGATCAGGGGGAACGCCCCCGTCATCGCGGAGATGCGGTTGCCCACGCGCGACGTGAAGCTGCCGGCGAACGGCGACGTGAGGCTGTACGACAGGGGGCGCATGAGCAACACCGCGCTGACCGCGGCCTCGCTGTAGCCGAACCCGTCGCGCAGCAGGATCGGCGTGATCACGAACGCGCCCATGTAGGTGACGTGGCCGGCGAAGTAGCCGAACAACGGCCCGGCGAAGTTGGGGTCGGAGAAGTACTTGAGCGGCGCGAGCGGATACGCGATGCGCCGCTCGATGGTCACGAACAACCAGATGCCGAGCGGCCCGCAGGCGAGCACCGCGAGCACCAACGGGTCACCGAAGCCGCGGCTGCCGCCGAGGGTGAGGCCGAGCGCGACGCCCAACGTGGCGATGGCGAGCGCGCCGGCGCCTGCGTAGTCGATCGGCTCGGACATGCCGGGTTTGGTGGATCGCACGACGAACAGCGCGACCACGGTGGCCACGACCGAGACGATGCCGTAGATCCAGAACACGGCCCGCCAGCCGAGGGCGTCGACCATGAGGCCACCGACGGCGAGGCCGATGGCCGGCGCGCCCACCCCGAACAGGTTGAACCAACCGAGCGCCTTCGGACGCTCGTCGAGCGTGAACGCGTCGAGCACGATCGCCGTTCCGTTGGGCGTGGCCGCGGAAGCTCCGATGCCGGCCAGCGCGCGCAGCGCGATGAGCGAGCCGGCGTTCGGCGCCAACGCGCAGCCGAGCGATGCCACGGTGAACACGACCATGCCGATGAGGAAGAACTTTCGGCGCCCGTGGATGTCGCCGATCTTGCCGAAGATCGGGTTCCCGATGCCGAGCGCCAGGAACGGACCGGTGATGGCCCACGCGAGCGAGTTCGTCGAGGTGTCGAGATCGTCGGCGACGGTTTTCAGCGATGCGCTGATCACCGTGGTGATCGTGCCGTAGGTGAAGAGGCCGAACAGCACGGTGAACAGCACGACCCAGCGGTAGGCAGAAGGCTTCGGCTGGTCCACGGCTCGTCAGACTACGGTTCGCCGGAGCCCGGGGTGACACTCCAGTTGGTCGCCGTCGCGCCGATGATGTCTGGGTGACGTGCACGACGCCATCGCCCGACGCGCACTGGGGTGCCTCACCCCCGAGCGCGCCCCCGAGCGCGCCCCCGGGTTGGCATGCCGATCCGTGGATGGTTGCACCGTGGCGCTGGTGGGACGGGTACCGGTGGACCCCGCACATCTGGCCGCCGCCCGCGCCGACGCGGGACTTTCGCCGCGCGTTCTGGCCGAGCGTCGGCTGGATGCTGCTGGCGATGCTGGCCGCGACGGTCGCCGGTGTGGCGCCCGCGGTGGCTGCCGTGGTCCTCGGCGCCGGTGAATCGGGCGCGCTTGCTGCGTTCGTCCTGGTGTTCTATCCGGTCATGTTCGGCGGGTTCTGGTACGCGTCGCGTCGGCTGAGTCGGGCCTACGGCCGCGCCGACATGCGCGCCGACTACGGGTGGCTGCGCTGGCGGTGGGCCGATCTCGGCTGGGGGCTCCTCGCCGCGGCGGTCGCGCTGGTCGCCCAGGTGCTGATCGGTCTGGCGTTTCGACAACCCGACGACGGCGCGTACCGCGACGCCGTGTTCGGAGAGGACCCGAGCTCGGTGCTGCTCGTGGGGATGGGCCTCGCCGTGGTGATCGGCGCGCCGGTGTTCGAGGAGCTCATGTTCCGGGGGCCGATCATGCGCTCGCTCATCGAACGCTTCGGAACGTGGCTCGGGCTGATCCTGCAGGGTGGCGTGTTCGCCCTGTATCACGTGGTCGGCAGCCCGACGCTCATCACCCTGTGGTATCTCACCCCGTTGTTCGTCGTGGGGATCATCTTCGGCGTGGCCGCCCACCACACCGGACGGTTGGCGACGGCGCAGGTCGCCCACGCCGCGATGAACACGGTGGCGCTCGTCGCGCTGCTGACGAGCCTCTGACCGCCGGCGGACGGCGCAACGCCAGGCCGCTTCGACCGGCCGCCGACCCGG
>JBKJKR010000061.1:0-4775 GCA_046597135.1 Acidimicrobiales bacterium
GGTCGGCCTGCACGACCGCGGCGTGCTCGCCCCGGGCTATCGCGCCGACATCAACGTGATCGACCACGACAAGCTGGCCATCTCGGTGCCCGAGATGCTCTACGACCTGCCCGCGAACGGCAAGCGCCTGGTGCAGCGGGCGGCGGGCTACGTGGCCACGCTCGTCGCGGGCGAGGTCACGTTCCGCAACGGCGAAGCCACCGGCGCTCGGCCCGGCAAGCTCGTGCGCGGCGCGCAAGCAGCACCGACGCGCTGAGTTCGTCCGCGGCGCGGCGCCTCGCGAGAATCCCTGGCAAGCTCAGTTCAGCCACGTCGACAGGAGCACCGCCATGACGTTCGCCTTCGTGCCGAGCGACGAGGTCACCGGCATCCGCAACCGGCTCGACCACCCCGTGATCGACAGCGACGGGCACCTGCTCGAGTTCCTGCCGCTCGTGCGCGACATCCTCGTCGGCCTCGCCGGTGAAGACGTCGCCACGCGCTTCGACCGCATGGTCAACGGCGGTCGCGCCATCCATCAGTTCGAGCCCGGTGTGGCCCGGCGAACCCTCGGCCTGTCGCGCACCGCGTTCTGGGGCGTACCCACCAAGAACACGCTCGATCGCGCCACCGGCATCCTGCCCGAGCTGCTCTACTCGCGCCTCGACGAGCTCGGCATCGACTTTGCGATGCTCTACCCCACCTTCGGCCTCACCGTCACCGCCTACGCCGACGACGAGCTGCGGCGTTCGATGGCCCGGGCGTTCAACACGTACTACGCCGAGGCGTACGCCGGGCTGCGCGACCGCCTCGAGCCGGTGGCCGCGATACCGATGTTCACCCCGGAAGAAGCGGTCGACGAGCTCGAGTACGCCGTGGGGCACCTCGGCCTCAAAGCCGTGATGCTCGCCGGCGTGATCCCGCGGCCGATGCCCGGCGCCGAGGAGCACCGCGGCGCCCGTTGGATCGACACGCTCGGGCACGACTCGATCTACGACTACGACCCCGTGTGGGCCAAGTGCGACGAACTGGGTGTGGCCCCCACGTTCCACTCCAGCGCGCAGGGTTGGGGCACGCGCATGTCCACCACCAACTACGTGTACAACCACATCGGCAGCTTCGCGACTGCGGGCGAAGCGGCGGCGCGGTCGTTGATCTTCGGTGGCGTGCCCATCCGCTTCCCGAACCTGCGGTTCGCGTTCCAAGAGGGTGGCGTGGCATGGGCGTGCAACCTCTACAGCGACATCCTCGGTCATTGGGCCAAGCGCAACCGCGACACCATCGGCCACTACGACCCCGCTGCGCTCGACCTCGACACGCTCGGGCAGCTGTTCGACCAGTTCGCGTCGGGCCGCATCAAAGAACGCCGCGACCGCATGACCTACGGACTCAACATGTTGTCCGAACCCGAGACCGACCTCGCGGTCGTCGACGAGTTCGCGTCGTCGCTCATCGAGCGGCCCGAGGACGTGTTCGACATCTTCACCCGGCAGTACCACTTCGGCTGCGAGGCCGATGACCCCATGAACGCAATGGCCAACGACTCGTCGATCAACCCGCACGGAGCCCGGTTGCGCGGCGTGTTCGCGTCCGACATCGGCCACTGGGACGTGCCCGACTTCCGCGAGGTGCTGCCCGAGGCGTACGAGCTCGTGGAGCACGGCCACTTCACCGAGGAGGACTTCGCGGGCTTCGTGTTCGGCAACCCGGTGTCGTTGTGGGCCGGCAACAAACCCGACTTCTTCGACGGCACCGTCGTCGAGAGCGCGGTGCGCAAGCACCTCGCACAGGGCTGACCGTGGTTCTTCAGCACCCCGATGCGGTGACCGCGGCGCGCGCCATCCCGGCTGAGCAGATCGACTTCACCGACCCGCGTGTGTGGCGCCGCGAGCTCGACCGGTGGGAGCTGTTCCGAACGCTCCGCGAAGAACGCCCCGTGGGGTTCCAGCGCGAGATGGAGCTCGAGCGGTTCCCGAACGGGCCCGGCTACTGGGGGCTCGTGCGCTACGACGACGTCCGTGCCGTGAGCCGCGACCACGAGACGTTCTGCAACGCCCAGGGCTACCTCATCCCCGACCTGCCGGCCGAGATCGGTGAGTTCTTCGGGTCGATGCTGCAGATGGACTCACCACGGCACACGCGCATGCGCCTCATCGTGAACCGCTCGTTCACCCCGCGCCACGTCGCTCGCATCGAGCACTACGTCGACGAGAAGGCCGCGAGCATCGTCGACCGCGTGCTCACCCTCGGCGAGTTCGACTTCGTCGACGAGATCGCCGCGGCACTGCCGCTCGAGATCATCTGCGAGATGATGGGCATCCCCCGCTCGGTGTGGGCCGCGGTGCAGCGCGGCACCAACGTGATCATGGGGGCCACCGACTCCGAGTACGCGAACAGCTTCGATGATCTCCTCAACGCCGCGCTCGAGCTCAACGCCATCGCCGAGGAGATCGCGAACGAACGCCTCGCGAACCCGCTCGACGATCTCACGTCCGCGTTGATGCACGCCGAGGTCGACGGCCATCGCCTCACCGCGGCCGAGTACGCGTCGTTCTTCATCCTGTTGGTGGTGGCCGGCAACGAGACCACCCGCAACGCGGCCACGCACGGCTTCTGGCAGCTGGCGCTCGACCCCGCGCAACGCACGCGCTGGAGCAGCGACATCGACCGCTACACCCCGGGCGCCGTCGAGGAGATCGTGCGGTGGTCATCGCCCGTGCAGCACTTCCGGCGCACCGCCACACGCGACACCGAGATCAGCGGGCAGCCGATCAAGCAGGGTGACAAGGTCGTGCTGTGGTTCGGCGCCGCGAACCGCGATCCCGCGGTGTTCACCGACCCCGAGACGTTCGACATCGAACGCTCCCCCAACGAACATCTCGGCTTCGGCGCGGGCGGGCCGCACTTCTGCCTCGGCGCGAACCTGGCGCGCCGCGAACTGCGGTCGATCTTCACCCAGATCCTCACGCGGCTCGGTGGGCTCGAAGTGACCGGCGAACCCGACTACCTGCAGAGCGCATTCGTCAACGGCATCAAGCACCTCCCCTGTCGAATGCGCTGACCGATGACGGTCGATGCATCACGGCGGAACCGCGCGCTCGCCCTCGTCTCGTTGGCCTCCGCGCTCGGCACGCTCGACCTGTCGCTCATGTTCGTCGCCTACCCGGCGATCAAGGCCCACTTCGACGGCGAGTCGCTCACGCTGGTGTCGTGGGTGCTCACCTCGTACTCGATCGTCGCGTGCGCGCTGCTGATCCCCGCCGGACGCATCGCGGATCGCGTGGGTCGCCGCAAGATCTTCAACATCAGCGTCACGTTGTTCTCGCTCGGCTCCGGGCTTTGCGCTGTTGCGCCCAACGTGCAGTTCCTCATCGCGGCGCGCGTGGTCGCCGCGTGTGGCGGTGCCATGCTCACCCCGTCGGCCTTGGCCATCATCCTCACGACCTTTCCGCTCGAACGACGCTCCTGGGCCATCGGCGTGTGGTCCACCGTGTCGGGGGTGGTCGGCACGATGGGCCCCACCATCGGCGGGGTGCTCATCACCTACGCATCGTGGCGCTGGGCGTTCCTAATGAACGTGCCGATCGGTGCGGTGTGCCTGGCGCTCGCGCCGCGCCTGCTGCAAGAGTCGAAGGTCGACAACCCGGGACCACTGCCCGACCTGCTCGGCGTGTCGCTGATCATGGGTGGCATCGCGATGCTGTCGTTCGCGATCGTGCAATCCAACGTGTGGGGCTGGACCGACAACGGCACGTTGCTCGCATTCGCCATCGGCATCGGCGCGCTGGCGGTCTTCCTCCGCCGCTGCGCGACGCAACCCGCACCGGTGCTCGATCTGCGCATCTTCCGCCCCTTCCTCTTCCGGGCGACCACGTTGGCCGCGTTGTGCGCCGGCATCACGTTCTGGGGTGGCTACTACCTGTTCGTGCAGTTCCTGACCATCGGCTGGGGGTACACCTACCTGCAGGCCGGTCTGCTGCTCATCCCCATGACGCTCATGGCGAGCGTGGTCGGTGTGCCGGCCGGGAAGCTCATGGATCGATACGGCGGTCGTGTCGTGATGGTGCCGTCGATGCTGGCGTTCGTCGTGGCCATGACGTACCTCGGTCTGCGCCTCGGCCCGGACCGCGCGATCTGGATCGTGTGGCTGCCCGCCGCGGTGCTGGTGGGCGTGACCAACGCGGTCTACTTCCCGGGCGTCAACGCCGCGGGCGCTCGCACGGCGCCGGCCGAAGCACTCGGCACCACCGCAGGTGTCGTGCAGACGCTCATCCGCATGGGTGGCGCGCTCGGCACCGCGCTCGGCATCGCGCTCGTGGGCGACTTCCGGGCCGGTGAGAACCCGGCCGATCTCCGGTCCGCGTTCTTGGTGCTGGCCGCCGTCGGCGTCGTCGGCGCGATCGCGGCGACACCGCTGGCCACCAAGCGCTTCATGCCCGCGCCGACCGAGGCCACCACCGCAGGTCCCGCCAACGCAACGCGCGGCGCTACCCTCCCTTTTTCGTGAACGAACCGGTCAAAAGTCAGCTCGACACCATCCACGCCCGCATCGGCATCGGCGGCGTCGTCGCCGACAACCGGCTGCAGAGCGTCCACCTCGAGCCGTACCCGCAGCTGTGCGCGCACGGCGTCGTGCGCACCTCCGTGTGGGTGCTCATGGCCGACATCATCGGCGGGTGGGAAGCCGAGCGCAGCGCCGGCACCGATTGGACCTTCACCACCGACTTGTCGGTCCGGGCACCGGTCCTGCGGGTGCCCACGCGGGTCGAGGGGACCTCGGTGGCGCTGCGCGTGGG
>JBKJKR010000148.1:0-2566 GCA_046597135.1 Acidimicrobiales bacterium
CCGACGTCGGCAAGCCCGTCAACAAGAACTACTGGAAGCATCACGAGTACACCTCGCAGTTCGAGGGTGCGGAGCGCATCGCCGATCAGTGGGGCATCACCCGCGAGGCGTGCGACGCGTTCGGCAAGCGGTCCCAGGATCTGGCCGCCGCAGCGTGGGCCGAAGGGCGTTACGACACCCAGATCGTCGGCGTGGATGCACCTGCCCTCGGTGACGACGGCACGCCCACGGGCACCCAGCGCATCACCCGCGACGAAGGCCTGCGCGAGACCACGCTCGAAGGGCTTGCGTCGCTCAAGCCCACCGGTCGGCCCGACGGGGTGCACACCGCGGGCTCGTCGTCACAGATCAGCGACGGCGCCGGCGCGCTGCTGCTCATGACCGCCGAGAAGGCCGAGCGCCTCGGCGTGCGCCCACTCGCACGCATCGTGGCCACCTGCCTCGCGGGCAGCGACCCGGTGCTCATGCTCACCGGTCCGATCCCCGCCACCCAGCAGTTGCTCGCGAAGAGCGGCCTCACGATCGACGACATCGATGTGGTCGAGATCAACGAGGCGTTCGCTTCGGTGGTGCTCGCGTGGCAGATCGAGACGGGCGTCGACCCGGCCAAGGTGAACCCGAACGGCGGCGCGATCGCGCTCGGCCACCCCCTCGGTGCCACCGGCTCGATCCTGTTGACCAAGGCGCTCCACGAGCTCATCCGCACCGACGGTCGTTACGGCCTCGTCACCATGTGCTGCGGCGGCGGCATCGGCACCGGCACCATCATCGAACGGCTGTGACGCCGGCTCAGTACCCGACAGCTCCGTCGATGAGCTCGCGCAGCAGATCCGCGTGGCCGTTGTGGCGGGCGTACTCCTCGATCATGTGGACGTAGATCCACCGCAACGAACAGGGCTGGCCGTCGCGCTCGCCGACATCGTCGAGAGCATGTGCGGCCGCCGCGACGCGGCTCGCGTCGCACTCGCGTTTCCAGATCACCAGATCGTCGGTCCACACCGCACCGTCGAGCGGCGCCAGCTCGCTGTCCTCGACGGCCTTGTCGGTGAACAGATCGGGCGCGTCGTGGTCGCACAGCAGCGCGCGGCGGAACCAGTTCCGTTCGACCTCGGCCATGTGGCGCACCAGGCCGTGCAGCGACAGCAAAGACGTGGCGACCGGGCGCTGCGTGCGCGCATCGTCGTCGAGACCCTCGCACTTCAACAGCAACGTGGTGCGGTGGAAGTCGAGCCACGCCTCGAGCATCGCTCGCTCGCCGAGCACGTACGGCGGCTCCTGCCGGCGCGGATCGTCGAGATCATCGATCATCCGCGCAGCGTACGTCGGGGTCGTTCGGCGCCGCGCGCGACAATCGGCGGATGGTCGCCGGGAGCGTGAACGAGCACATCCACGTTCGCGTGCCGGGTCGGGTCAACCTCATCGGGGATCACACCGACTACACGGGCGGACTCGTGTTCCCCATGGCCATCGATCGATGGACCGAGATCACCGGGGTTCGCTCGGACCGCGTGCGGCTCGTATCCGCGGCCGACGAACGGGCCGTGGACCTCGCGCTCGATGCGACTGTCGGTGGCTCCGAAGGATGGGCCCGTTACGTCGCCGCAGTGGTGGAGGAATTGGCTCCTTCGTACGGCATCGACGGCACGGTCAGCACCACGCTGCCGATCGGCGCGGGTCTGTCATCGAGCGCGGCGCTCGAACTCGCGGTGGCACTCGCACTCGGCTTCGACGGATCGGCGGTCGAGCTCGCCCGGCTCGGGCAACGATCCGAGCACCGCGCCACCGATGTGCCCACCGGGATCATGGATCAGCTGTGCATCGCGGACGCCCGCGCGGGCCAAGCGATGATGATCGATTGCCACACGCTCGCCGTCGAGCACGTTGGGGTGCCGGCGGACATCGAGATCGTGGTCCGGTTCGTCGCGAGTCGCACGCTCGAAAGTTCGGCGTATTCCGAAAGGGTGCGCGAGTGCGCAGCGGCCGAGGACCTCGTCGGCCCGCTGCGCCTCGCCGAGATCCCCGCGGTCGAGCGCGTCGCCGACCCGGTGCTGAGACGCCGCGCCCGCCACGTGGTGTCGGAGAACCGACGCGTGCGCGACTTCGCGGCCGCCCTGGCTACGGGCGACGTGTGTCGCTGCGGCCTGCTCATGATCGAGAGCCACCGGAGCCTGCGCGACGATTTCGCGGCGTCGACGCCCGAGGTCGATGCCGCAGTCGAACAGCTCTGCGCGACGCCGGGTGTGCTCGGCGCCCGCATGACCGGCGGTGGATTCGGTGGATGCGTCGTTGCACTTTGCGAACCGGGCACCGCGGTCGACGGTTGGCGCGTCCGCCCTGTCGCCGGCGCACACCGCATCTCGTAGCCGCAAACATTCGAGCCAGGAGCTTGTTGGGTGATCGCGCCGCTTGGTACGGCAGAATCGCGCAACAAGGGTGCGGTCGGGCTCTGCCGCGGTGGCTAGCGCCCGGGGTCGGGTTCGGCGACCTTGTTGGCGTCGATGGCGGCCAGGCCGTTGCGCCGCAGCTCTGGCTGCGACCGCACCCTTGTTGCGCGATTCTGCCGCAT
>JBKJKR010000242.1:0-6967 GCA_046597135.1 Acidimicrobiales bacterium
GGATCGTCGTCACGGTGCAGATCGTGTTCGACCCGCTCATGCCGGGGTACTCCACATGCTCCATGATCACGAACCCGAGATCGGCGTCGGGGTGACAGGGCGGCAGGATCACGTTGCAACACATCGGCGGGTTGCCCCGCGGCTCGTTCAGCATCCGCTTGCGAATGTGGTCGAGGTGGTGTTCGAGGTACTGCGCTTTCGCGAACATCGTGTCGCCGGGTATGTGCGGCATCCCGCCGACGATCACACGCCCGGGCTCGCCGCACGCGTGCACGTCGACGGCGTGGATCATGCTCGCGAAACGCATTCAGGCCCCCATGTCTTCGGTAGCGACGTCGATGGGGTGATCGATGACCATCTTCATCCACGGCGCCGAGTTGTGGAAGTTGACGACAGCCGAACCAGGCGGGTTGATCGCATCGCACGCCGCGGCCGCCTCGGCATCGAGGTGCATGTCGAGTACGGGCAAGAAGTGCTCAAGCTGGGCGACCGACTTGGGGCCGATCAGCGGTGCCACGACGCCCGGCTGATCCTTCACCCACGTGATCGCCAGTCGCGCCGCGTCATGACCGTGCTCGCGCGCCATCCGCACGAAGCGGTTGCCGACGGTGATCGCCCGTTCGCTGACGCGCTCGGCGTAGATCCCGCCGCGCACGGCTGCCCGGGAATCGGCTGGCCGGGAGTTCTCGTCCGCGTAGCGGCCGCCCAGCACACCCATCGCGAGCGGCGACCACGGCAGCAGCCCGAGCCCGTACGCCTGGACCGCCGGCACCAGCTCGTTCTCGACTCGCCGGTCGAGCAGGTTGTACGGGGGCTGATCGGTGACGAGCCTGGCGTAGCCGCGCAGCTCGGCGCGCAGCACGCACTCGACGACGCGCCACGCCGGCGCGGTGGACGATCCGATGTGTACCACCTTTCCCTGCCGCACAAGGTCGGTGAGCGCCTCGAGTGTCTCGTCGACCGGCGTCTCGAAGTCCGGACGATGGAGTTGGTAGAGGTCGATCCGGTCGGTCTTGAGGCGCCGCAGCGACTCCTCGCAAGCGCGCATGATGTGACGACGCGAGTTACCGCGATCGTTCACCCCCGGCCCCGTCGGGTAGTGCAGCTTGGTAGCGATCACCGCCTCGTCGCGGCGACCGGATGCGGCCAGCGTGTCGCCGATCACCCTCTCCGACTCACCCTGCTTGTAGCTGTTGGCGGTATCGATCAGGTTGATCCCCGCGTCAAGCGCACGCAGGATCATCCGCGCCGACTCGTCCTCGGACGTGGGGTTGAGGATGTTGTCGGTACCAAGCGCGAGCGGGGCGACCTTGGTACCGGAACCGCCGAGCCGTCGGTGTTCCATCAGCGCGACCCGTACCCTGCGTCGACGCTCACCATCGCGCCGGTCATGTACGACGCCTCGTCGGAGATGAGGAAAGCGACGACGCGAGCGATTTCCTCCGGTTCCGCAAGGCGCCCCATCGGCACGGTCGCGGCGATGCGGTCGAGCAACTCCTGCGTCACGGCTTCGGGCCGCTCCGCTTGGAGCATCGGCGTGCGGACCTCACCGGGACACACCGCGTTGACGCGGATGCCCGACCCGGCGTGATCCTGCGCCAGGGCACGGGTCAGATTGTGGACCGCGCCTTTCGAGGCGCAGTAGGCAGCAACGCCCGACGAGCCGAGGTCACCCCAGATCGAACCGAAGTTGACGATCGCGCCTCGCCCCGCAGTGACCATGTGGCGTAGCGCCGCACGGCACATGAAGAACGTGCCGCCGACGTTGATGTTCATGATCCGGTCCCAGGCCGCGTCGTCGGTGTCGACGCCCGACGCGCGCACGATGATGCCGGCCGCGTTGACGACTGCGTCGAGCCGGCCGTGCCTGCTGACTGCGTCGGCGACCGCCGCGTCGCAGAACGCCGAGTCGCCGACGCTACCGATCAACGGAGCGCCGAGTCCGAGCCGGGCCTGCACCTCGGCGGCACGCCCGGCGTCGCGGTCGACGATCACGACGTCGGCACCTCCCCCCGCGAACTGCTCCGCACACGCGGCGCCCATGCCCGACGCGCCGCCGGTCACGATCACGGCCCACCCCTCGAAGCGAGTCGACCGATCGGCATTCGTCATGGCGAAATTATGGCAGGTCGCGCGGGTCGCGATCACACGCGACCGGTGCGTCTCGCTCTCAGCGAAAGACCGCGATCGGCTCGCCGAACACGCTGCGATCGACGGTGATCCCGAGACCCGGTCCGGTGGGCGCGCTGCCCATCCCGTTCATGCTGCGCGGTTGGTACCCCGCAACGTGCTCGTTGGTCCAGTCGTTCATGAACGACACGGTCAACAGCGACTCGGGTCGCGTCGATGCGGCGAGGTGCGCCGACGTCGCCGACACCACGTCGCCGCCCCACGTGTCCTCGATGGTGACCTGCACACCGAGCTCATGCGCGAGGTCGCGCATGAGCTTGGCCTTGGTCAAGCCGCCGACCTTCGACACCTTCAAGTTGAACGCCCCGGCCCCACCCTCGCGCACTGCGCGCAACATTGTGGCCACGTCGTGCACGACCTCGTCGTACACCATCGGCAACGTGGTGTGGCGGCGCACCTCGATGCACTCCTCGATCGTCGGGCACGGCTGCTCGAGGTAGAGACGCGGCAGCGACTCCATGCCCCTCGCCGCCCGAATCGCGTCGTTCAGCCGCCAGCCGCAGTTCGCATCCGCTACCACTAAGTCGTCGTCGCCGGTTGCGGCCACCACCTGGCGCGCCCGCTCGGCGTCGACGGCGGGGTCGCCACCGACCTTGAGCTGGAACCGGTGCACGCCCTCGGCACGACGGGCGAGCACGTATTCGGTCATCGCCTCGGGGCTGTCGAGCGGCACTGCCATGTAGAGAGGGAAGCTGTCCTGAAGGCGTCCACCTAGAAGCGTCGTGACGCTCAGCCCGCTCGCGTGGCCGAGCAGATCCCAGCAGGCGACGTCGATCGGGCTCTTCGCGTACTCGTGCCCGAGCAGCGCGGCGTCCATCGCGCGGTTGACGGCGGCGAGGTCGGTGGCTTCGAGACCCACCACCGCCGGGCCTAGCAGTCCAAGCGCCGCGCGCGCGCCTGCAGCATGCGACGCCAGGTAAGTCGCGCCCAGCGGGCACACCTCGCCCCATCCCTCGGCATCGTCGGTGACCACACGCACGTACGTCGAGGGCAACGAGTCGATTACCCGCCCGCCCGACATGACGTAGGTGCCGTGGACGTAGGTGAGATCGAGCCCGTAGACCTCGACGCGCTCGATCCGCATGGCGGCGAGCGTACCGTACCGAGCAGAATGCGGGTGATGGCTGACCTGCGCACCATGTTTGGCGGCACTGACACTGCGACATTTCCTCGGCCAGCGCGTCGGCTGACCGAGGCCACTACCGCGTGCTCGACCAGCCCGCGATCTCAGTCGGATCGTCGTCTAGCGTGGGGGCGAAGACCACCGAATCGGCACCCGCGTCGAACCATCGCGCGGCCTGGTCGGCCCAGGTGTCGAACGGCCCGCAGACGCCGAACTCGCGGTACGGATCGTCGTCGGGGTCGGGCGTCCTCCCGATTCGCCGCACCCAGCCGTCGATGCGATCGTGGCCATAGTCGACGAGTTGGTTGTGGAAGCGCGGCTGCGCCAGCCGGAGGTCGATCTGTCGGCGTAGGCGATCAGGGTCGGTCGACGCGTGCACGAGCACCGTCAACCGCGGGTCGCGGCCGAGCGTGCGGCGCACCCGTTCGACGTACGCCGGGCCGGACAACTCGGCGAAGATCACCCCGTCGGCGACCTCACCGGCAAGCGCCATCCCGCGCGGTCCACGGACGCCGAGCGACACCGGTGCTGTGGCCGGGAACCAGAGCTCGACCGCATCGAGCCGGACGTGTTGACCGGCGTACGAAACAGGGCCGCCAGCGATCACCTTGCGCATCGCGTCGGTGGTCTCGCGCAGCGAGCCAAGCCACGAAGGCGGCGTCGCCCCGACCTGCTCGATCCAGCTCTCGACACCGTGCCCGAGACCCATGTGGAAGCGACCCGGGAACATCCGCGCCAGCGATGCCACCTCCATCGCCAAGTACGCCGCGTTGCGCACCACCGCGGGCGCGATAGCCAACCCGACCGTGATCCGCTCGGTCACTGCCAACGCCACGCCGCACGGTCCGAACCCCCCGTGGAAGCCGAGGTCCTCGACGAGCCAGAGCTCATCGAGTCCGGCGGCCTCGGCGTCGCGCGCGAACCTCACCAGCGCCTCGGGCGCCCACTCGCGAGCGAACTTGACACCGAGGCTCCCGGACGGGGTTGCACGCATCCCACCGTTATACCGCGCTGGCCGATCCGACTACGCACCGCCGCGTCGTCGCCGCGTGATACGGACATGGGGTGACCGGACCCAACGTGTTCGTCCACGGCGTCGGACTGGACCGCACGATGTGGGACCCTTGTGTTCGTCCTCGATCACAGAGCCCGTCGTGTCGACGTTCCGGTTCCACGACGAAGCCGAGGCGCTGGCGGCGGCCAACGACTCTCCGTACTCGTATGCCTCGGGCGTGTTCACGCGTGACGGCGGTCGGGCGATGCGGTTCGCGCGCTCGCTCCGGGCGGGCGTGGTGTACGTGAACACCTATCGCGCAATCTCGCCGGCAGTGCTGTTCGGCGGCAACGGTGAGACCGGTTACGGGCGCGAATCGGCGCTGGAATCGCTGCTCGACTACTCGCGGCCCAAGACCGTGTGCTGGAACCACAGTAGCGAACCGATGCCCGATCCGTTCACGATGCGCTGGCGCTCGCCGAAGGTCCGGCAGGTTCGACGACCGCGGGACGCGCCGACCGCCGGGACTCGCTCACGGCGATCGCGATCAGCACCAGCGCAGCACCTGCGGCGACGCGCAAGTGGAGTCGCTCGTCGACTATCAACCACGAGCTGAGCACGCCGATCACAGGCGTGAGGTACAGCGTGACCGCCAGTCGACTTGCGGGCTGTTTGGCGAGGACGCGGCACAACAGCAGGTACGACACCGCCGAGCCGATCCCGATGTACACCCCTGCCCCGAGGGCAGACAGCGCGATGTCGCCGCGCACCATGCCGCGCAACGGCCGCAGCACGGCGGCGGCCGGACGCTCGGTGTCGAACCGGTTCAACAGGTCGATCGCACACGCCGGGATCACCAGCGTTAGCGCTCCGAGCTGCGTCAGCGTCGCCACCGCGAGCGGGTCGACACCTACCGCGATCGTGCGCACGCGTGCGGTGTACCACGAGAACGCGACGACAGTCCCGAGCAGCAGCACCACCGGGACGATCGGCGACGGGCCTGTGCGTTCCGTGAAGATCCCGGACGCGACCAACGCTCCGATGAAACCAATGGCAAGCGCGAGCAGCGTCCGTGACGACAAGCGCTCGCGTGCGAGCAACACGCCACCGAGGGCGACGCCGATCGGCTCGAGTCCGACGATTACCGAGCCGATCACAGCCGAGCCCTCGTCCACTCCGATGCTCATGAGCAGGGCCATCAGGCCGAGACCGAACATTCCCGTCACGAAGAGGTCGCGTCGCACTCGCCGGTCGACGGGCAGCCGGCCGCGGCAGACGGCGCTCAGCAAGGCGGCGGCGATCACGAACCGGATCAGGTTGGTCGTAGCCGGCCCGAAGCTGTCACCCGCCAGCTTGTACGCAGGCAAGCTGGTGCCGAAGTAGAACACAATAATCGCCAGCGCGAAGCGCACGCCCATCGAGGATCCCGCTGCTCCGGCCATGGTCCGACACTTTAGGACCGGCGGTGCCCACGGCCGGCACCGGGCTAGCCGTGGTCGAGCGGCTCGTCGCGGCCGGATACCACGTGCACGCGCTCGGCCTGCCCGACCGACACCTCGCCGCCCTTGCAGGTCGGCAGGCCATCACGACGGCGGCGATCGACGTACGCGACACTGTCGCCCTCCGGTCGTTTATGGGGTCGGTCGACGCCGACGTTCTCGTCAACAACTCGGGGACGATCGGTGCGCTTGCATCCGCAGACGGCTTCCCCGCCGAGGCGGCCGATGCGCTGATCGACATCAACCTGCGCGCAGCTGTGCACGCGACGCTCGCGGTGGTGCCGGGCATGGCCGCTCGACGTAGCGGGCACATTGTGTTCACCGGCTCGATCGCCGCCACCCGACCCACTGCGAACACGGCGGTGTACTCGGCGACGAAGGCGGCGATCGCAGCCTTCGCCGACGGGCTGCGCCTCGACCTCCACGGCACGGGCGTGCGCGTCACCGTCCTCAATCCCGGCCGAGTCGAGACCGCGCTCTACGATGCCGCGCTCGGGGGACCCGACGCCGCCGCCAAGCAGCTGTACCGCGGGGTCCAGGCGCTCACGCCCGCCGATGTCGCCGACCTCGTCGCGCTCGCGATTGCGGCACCGCCGCACGTTGACATCACCCGGCTCGAGGTGGTTCCCACCGGCCAGGTCTACGGCGGGGCAATGATCTCGCAAACGCCGACCGATTAGCCCGACCCCGGGCCGCGATCGCTAGTGGGCTACACGGGTTCGAGCAACATCGTAACCGGTTCACGATTGGCGACGACAATGGTGTGCACTGCCAATGTGACAAACACGATCCCGCCGCCGACGAGGCCAGCGAAACCCGGAAACTCGTCCACGAAGACCCAGACCCAGATCGGACCGAGAACCGGCTCTAGCATTGCGAGCAACGTCGCCTCGGTGGCGCTCGTTCCCCTCGCCCCGATCGCGAACAGTGCAAGGCCGACCCCGAGCTGGCCGCCTCCGAAGAGCCACAGCACCGTGAGGTCGTGGAGGTCAACCGCAGCCGGATCGGCGAACGGGAGGCTTGCTGCGGCACCGATCACGCATGCCAGCAGCATCGCCGGCACCATCTGCACCTCGCTGTGCCGCCTGATGACGACCGTACCCATGCCGAAAGCTGCCGGGATGAGCAGCGCGATCGCGACTCCTGCTGCCGTCGCGTTCG
>JBKJKR010000284.1:0-3127 GCA_046597135.1 Acidimicrobiales bacterium
GCCGTGATGGAGCGGGCCGCAGCATGCCGTGATCCGGTGGCCACGAAAGCCGCCGCGACCTGAGCTGCTCAGAGCGTTGTTGCGTGTCCGTGGATCGCTAGACATGGCTCATGGACACCACGATCCGGATTTCGACGCTGACGCACGACCGGTTGGTCCGACTCGCCAACGCGACGGGTCGTCCCATTGCGCAACTTCTCGACGAAGCAGCGGATGCCCTCGAGCGCAAGCTGTTCTTCGAACAGCTCAACGAGCGGTATGACTCACTGAGCGGCGATCCGGTTGCGTGGGCCGAGGTCGAAGGTGAACGCCAGGTCGAAGGTGGCGCGGTGAGTGATCGCTCATTGTGATGATGCTTCGGCCCGGCGATCGGCGGCGCGCATGGGTCGGTCCGAGAGCGCTTGTAGTCAGTCCGTGAGGCTGAGGACCCACGGGTCCGCTCAGATCAGTCGGGGGGAATAGCCTTGGGCATGGCGCGGATCAAGGCTGACTATCTCGGTGGACTTCAAGATGCCACGGTAGCCAAGCCGGGGGCGGCGACCTTGTCCTGGACAGGTCGGGGTTCCGCTTCGACGTGTCCGGGGGCGGCGACCTTGTCGAGCGCTTGTGGCAGGCGTCGTTTCTCTGCGACTCAGCGACCCGGCGACGGCTCAGGAATCGCGAGGGTCCGTCACTGGGACCTTGCTGTTGGGTGTTATCGGGCTTGCGATGAAGTCGCGGTCGTACAGCGCACTTCTTCTTGGGACCACGGTGAGTGGGGATCAGTTCGGGTTCGCCGTCAACGGCATGTCACCGCTCGGCTTGCGAGGTGCCTTGGCCGAAATCGTCCCGACTTCACTGCTGGAGGATGGCGGCAGGCCGGAGCTGCGGCCGGGCGTCGCGCAACGCTGGGATCATCGGATCGTGGACCTTTCGACCATCGATGAGGTGGGAGAAGAAGGTTGGGAAGCGGTCGCGGTTTTCGACCTCAACGGCACGCCCCACGTACTGCTGAAGCGGCCGGCTGGGAGGTAGGTCATCGGCGGCATAACCGCCTCATCGGGTCATGACCGGTCTGGGGCAGGTATGGCAACTATTACAGACATATGTCCGGTATAGTTGACAAATGGATTGGATCCGGCCTCACGGTGTGATCGCTCCCTCGCTTCACGGGGATGTGGTGATGGCGCTGGCGCGTCTGCGCCGACCGGTCACCGGGCGTGAGCTTGCGGTCGACGTCGGAGCGAGCCACGAGGGGGTGCGGCAAGTGTTGATCGCGCTCGAGGAGCAGGGCCTCGTCATCACCCAGACGGCCGGGCGATCTCGGCTGGCAACGCTCAACCGCGACCATCTCGCCGTTCAGGCGATTGATGCCCTGGCCGCGATGCGTGCGGAGTTCTTTGCACGGCTCCGGGTGGCAGTTGTGGCATGGCCGGTTCCTCGGCCCGAAAGCGTGGTGGTCTTCGGATCGGTGGCGCGTGGCGATGCCACTAGCGCGAGCGACGTCGATGTGCTCATGGTTCGACCTGAGCACGTGAGGTCGGATGATCCCGCATGGCTCGATCGAAGCTCTGCGTTGGCGGAATCGGTCACGCGCTGGACCGGCAACCGCTGCGAGCTGGTGGAGTACACGGCCGGCGAGTTGCGCAAACCCTCCCGAGCGCGCAGATCGTTCGTCGAGGCGATCGTGGCCGAGGGCGTCACCGTGTACGGCAAACCGATCGGTCGCTTGTTGGAGGTTGTTTCGTGAGCCGCCCTGGCGGAACGCAGCGGCCTTGCACGGCCGCGGATGCCCGCTCGCGATTGCGACAGGCCAAGGCTCACCTGCTCGCCGCTGACCTGATGATCAATGAGAACGCCGATGTGTCGGCCTCCGACTCGGTTCTTGCCGGGATCGCCGCAGCGGACGCCTTGTGCTGTCACCACCTGCGGATGCGTTCTGCGGACGGCGACCACGGGCGATCTGTGGATTTGCTTGCCGAGATCGACGGCCAAGCGGCGGCGAGGCTTCGAAAGCTGCTCGCTATGAAGACCCGCGCCCAGTACGACGTGGCGGCCGTCGCTCAGCGCGATGCGAAATCAGCGCGTCGTCTTGCAGGCGAACTGGTGCAGCTCGCTGAGACAGTCGTGCAGATGAGTGGGGGATCGGGCAACTGAGCTGATCCGGTTCGACTCGCGACGTCGCCGAAGCCGTGCACGACGCGCGGAGGGCGGAAGGCCCGCGCCGGGCAACCGCTAGGGTCACTCGGGGGATCGAGCCGGGGGGAACGGATGACACCCGAGGGGTTCGACTACGTCATCGTCGGTGCGGGGTCGGCGGGCGCGGTACTCGCCGCTCGGTTGAGTGAACGCAGTTCGACCTCGGTGCTGCTCCTCGAAGCGGGGCCCGATTACCGCAGCGCGGACGCGCCCGCCGAGATGCGCGAAGGGCACTGGAGCCTCATCGTCGACCTCGAACGGTTCCCCGCGTACCAGTGGCCCAACGTCGGCGCCCGTCGCGCGAGCGGACGTGTTGTCGAGCCCTACTGGCGTGGCCGCGGGGTCGGGGGCAGCTCCGCCATCAACGGTCAGGTCGCGATCCGGCCGCCGCTCGACGACTTCGACTCGTGGGGTCCGGGCTGGACGCGCGACGCCGTGCTCGCGTCGTTCATCCGCTCCGAGGATGACCTCGACCACGGCGACCAGCCGTGGCACGGGCGCGGTGGGCCGATCCCCATCAGTCGGGCCGCCGTCGCGACATGGGGCGACCTCGACCACGCATTCCGTGCGTCGTTCGAGTCCCTCGGGAACCCGTGGCACGACGACGTGAACGAGCCCGGCACGACGGGGGTGTCGATCTTCCCGTCGAACAGTCGTAACGGTGTCCGGGTCAGCACCAACGATGGCTATCTGGAACCGGCGCGCGGCCGGTCGAACCTGCACATCGTGGGCGGAGCGCTCGTCGATCGCGTGCTGGTGGAGGGCGGACGCGCAACGGGGGTCGTCGCAGTCGTCGACGGCGCACTTCGCACCTACCGCGGTGGTCAGGTGATCGTGTCGGCGGGCGCGGTGCACTCGCCGGCCATCCTGCAGCGCTCCGGGATCGGCGATCCGGCCCGACTGACGGCGGCGGGCATCGCGGTCACGCACCCGCTTCCGGGGGTCGGCG
>JBKJKR010000287.1:0-4759 GCA_046597135.1 Acidimicrobiales bacterium
CCGTGTGCTGGCTCACCGACCCGAGCAGCAGATGCTCAAAGGCCGCGCCGCCGAAACGCTGATCGCGGCGTCCCAGGGCGCGTCGCTGTTGGTCGTCGGCAACCGTGGCCGCGGCGGCTTCCGCGGTCTGCTGCTCGGGTCGGTGAGCCAGCACACGGCGCATCACGCCGGGTGCCCCGTGGTGATCGTGCGGTCCGACATGCACCTCGACGTGCCGTAGCGGCACGGCGCACCGCCTACGGCGTCAGGGTCGACACGTCGAGCGCGTGCACGAGCCGGGCCACCGACTTGGCCTTCAGTGCGACGAACGCCGAGTCGAGCCCCTTGTTCAACAACCGCAACGCACCGGTCAATCGCACGTCGGCCTCGTAGTCGACCACGGTCCCCGCCTCGCCGGCGGTGAGCGAGAATCGTTCGTCGAGCACCGCCGAGGAATGCGTCCCGCGGAAAGCGATCGCGGTCGGTTCCGCACGTTGGCGCACCAGACGGAAAGGGATCCGCTTGCCGTAGAACGCGACGAGCAGATCCCACGCTGCGGGGTCGCGATCGTCGGGCGTCACCGTGGCCACCGTGACATCCCACTCGGGGCTGTGGGTCGGATCGGTGAGGTACCGGGCGACGACATCGAGCGGCGCATTGACGACGAAGGAACCAACGAATCGCGGCATGGGACCATGCTGGTCGATCGGATCCGGCACCGACCTGAGTCGATCGACCAGAAAACCGAACGGCCGAAACGAAGTGTGACCTCGGCGGTGTCGGGCGATGCTGGCTTGTAGATCGTCGCTGGTAGCCTCACGCGGATCAGGCGAAAGGCGCCTGACTGTGCGGCGATACACGCCGGCCTCACTGGTCGGTCACCGCACCGCAGGCCCACCGATCCGGTTTGGCGTGCGCACATCGACCGTGTTTCCCCGTTGCCATGGCGTGTTGGCATCCGAGGGCTTGGAGGCGTTCGGCATGATCGTTCCGGCAGATGGCGCTGTTCTCGAACGCGTCACCGGACTCGGTGGCGGCGTACCGGCCAAGCCGGCCTCGTTGCGCGAAGTCATCGAGATCATCCCCGCCGAGTGCTACGAGCGGTCCACCAGCCGTGGGCTGTGGCTCGCCGCGCGCGACATCGTCATGCACGCCCTCGTCGTGTTCGCCTTGGTCCAGGTCGACGCGTGGTGGGCGGTGCTCGGGTTGTGGCTCGTGTCCGGGTTCACCGCGTCGGCCATGTTCGTGCTCGGCCACGACGCCGCCCACGAAGCCCTCTTCGAGAGCAAGCGGCTCAACGCCATCGTCGGACGCATCCTGTTCCTGCCGTCGTTGCACATCTACGCCGCTTGGAAGCTCGGGCACAACCACGTGCACCATCGCCACACGGCGCGCGAGCAGATGGACTTCGTCTGGCACCCTGTCACCCCCGAGGTGTACGCCACCTTCGGTCCGATGCAGCGTCTGCGCCATCGCCTCGAGTGGTCCTCGCTCGGCGCCGGTGCGTACTACGTGTCGCGCATCTGGTGGTCGAAGATGATCGTCCTGCGCCCGCCGAAGCGGTTCCGTTCCGACATCACCTTCGACCGCATCGTGCTCGGCGTGCTGGTGACCGGGTTCGCGTTCGGCGCCGCGGTGCTCGGCGGCGTGCTGAGCGGCGACTTCCTCGGCGCAGCGTGGATGATCACCAAGCTGATCATCGGCCCGTTCCTGGCCTTCTGCTGGTTCATCGGCTTCACCGTGTACGTGCACCACATCAACGTGCGCATGCCGTGGACCAAGCGCCGCGACTGGAACAAGGTCGACGCGCAGCTGCTCACCACCTCGGTGCTGCGGGTCCGCCGGCCGTTCGGGGTGTTCTTCCACAGCATCTTCACCCACGTCCCCCATCACGTCGACGTGCGCATCCCCTGCTATCACCTCGACGACGCGCAGTCGGCCATCGCCTCGGCGTACCCCGGGCTGGTCATCGACAAACCGCTCACGTTCCGCGGATACCGAGCCACCACCAAGGCCTGCAAGCTGTTCGACTTCGACGAACGACGTTGGCTCACCTACAAGGAAGCGCGTCCCCGGACCGCGCGCACCCACGCCACGCCGCCCGCCCAGACCTTCGCCGGCCTCGAGGACTGACGCTCCGCCAGCCCTCAGTGCTGCGGCCCGCAGCGCGACCGGCCCGCAGCGCTACCGGCCCGCAGTGCTACCGGCCCTCAGTGGGGCTTCCAGGCATCGGGGGTGTCGGCGAGCTTGGCGATGCGCTTGGGAATCTTGCCGCTGACCACGTCGGCGAGGGTGACGTGCTCGAGCACGCTGCGCAGGCTGGCCCGCGTGGCCACCCACACCGTCTGCAGGTGCGCGGCCGGGCCCTCGTAGACCGCGTTCTCGGGGCGATCGCCCCGCACCTCGGCGAGCGGCCCGTCCACGGCGCGCACGACGTCGGCGACGGTGATGCGGTTGGCCGGGCGCCCCAACTTGAACCCGCCGGCCGCGCCGCGTTGGCTCGCCACGAGCCCGGTGCGGCGCAGTTCGACGAGGGTGTTCTCGACGAACTTGGCCGGCATGCCCTGCGATCGGGCTATGGCCTCCCCCGGGATGGGCTTGTTCTCGGGATCGGCCGCCATGACGAGCAGCGCGCGGACGGCATACTCGGCCTTTGCGGAGATGTGCACCGCGCCATTGTGGCCCGAAACGTCCTTCGGCGAGCGGACGGGCGGCCGTGTCCGGCCGGTACCCCACCTCCTTCACCGCTGGGGCACCGTCACGAACGCAGCGCCACGGTGTCCGCGTCGACGCCGAGTCGGACTCCCTCGACGGTTGGCGCTCCCGGCACGGGCCGCAGCCAGACCGCCGAACCGGTGTCGACGTGGAGGGCCGCGAACTCGGCACGGGTGAGGGTGACGAGCACGGATTCATCGCCCACCTGCACATCGACGCGCACCTCGAAACCCACTCGCGTCACGCGGGTGATGCGGCCCGCGACCCCACGGTCGGCCGGCGTGGAGTGAAGCTCGAGATCGTGCGGACGGACGAGCACCCCACCGAGCCGGGTGACGGGCCCGAGGAAGCTCATGACGAACTGGTTGGCCGGCCGGTCGTACAGATCATCGGGTGACCCGATCTGCTCGATGCGGCCATCGTTGATGACCACGATCTCGTCGGCGACCTCGAGTGCCTCCTCTTGGTCGTGCGTGACGAACACGGTGGTCACGTGCACCTCGTCGTGCAGTCGACGCAACCAGTCGCGCAGCTCCTTGCGCACCTTGGCGTCGAGCGCACCGAACGGTTCGTCGAGCAGCAAGACCTTCGGTTCGATGGCGAGTGCGCGGGCCAGTGCCATGCGTTGGCGCTGACCGCCCGACAACTGCGACGGCAGCCGGTCGGCGAACGGATCGAGGTGCACGAGCTTCAACAGTTCGTGCACCCGTTCTTTGATCTCGGCCTTGGGTCGCTTGCGGATCTCGAGCCCGAACGCCACGTTGCGGGCCACCGTGAGGTGCTTGAACGCCGCGTAGTGCTGGAACACGAAACCGACGTTGCGTCGCTGCGGTGTCAGGTCGGTGGCGTCTTGGCCCTCGATGATGACCGAGCCGGAGTCGGCGTGCTCGAGGCCGGCGATGATGCGCAGCAGCGTGGACTTGCCGCCACCGCTCGGCCCGAGCAACGCGGTGAGCTGACCGGTGGGGATGGTCACCGAGACGTCGTCCAGCGCGACGAAGTCCCCGAAGCGCTTGTTGACGCCGCGAACGTCGATGCTCATGACTTCTCCTTGGGGCGGATGATGGTGACGACCACGATGCAGGCCACGGAAACGATGGCGAGCAGGAAGGCCGTGGCGTAGGCGCCTCCCCGGTCGAAGTTGAGGTACTTCTCCTCGACCACGAGGGTCGCGGTGCGGGTGTCACCCAGGATGTTGCCCGAGACGACTTTGACGGCCCCGAACTCGCCGAGCGAACGGGCGAGCGTGAGCACGAAGCCGTACACGATGGCCCACTCGATGGTGGGCAGCGTGATGCGACAGAAGGTCTGGAACGAGCTGGCGCCGAGGCTGTAGGCCGCCTGCTCCTGCTCGATCCCGACCTCCTCGAGCACCGGTACGACCTCGCGGATCATGAGCGGTAACGACACGAACACGGTGGCGAGGACGATGGCGGGTGTGTTGAAGATGATCGGGAAGCCGGCATCTTCGAGGGTGGGGCCGAGCCACCCGTCGCGTCCGCCGTACACGAGGATCAGCGCCAGGCCGACCACGATGGGCGACACCGACAACGGGAGGTCGAGCACGGCGTTCAGTGCACGTTGCCCGCGGAACCGGTAGCGCACGAGCAGCAGCGACATGCCGACACCGAAGATGGTGTTGACCACGACCGAGACGATCGCCACCCACACGGTGAGCCAGATCGCGTGCCGCACGTCGCCGTCGTCGAAGACGGCTCGGAGGTCGGTGAACCCGTCGGCAAAGGTGTTCTTCGCGACGAGCGACACCGGCCAGGCGATGAGAAAGAAGAGGTACCCGATGACCGCGAAGCGCAACAGGTAGCGCCCGATACCCGGTCGCGGGCGTCGTGTCGATGGGTGGACGAGCTCAGCCACGGCGGGCCACCCGTCGCTGGATGATGTCGAGGCTGACGATCACGACGAGCGAGATCGCGAGGAGCACGGTGGCCACGGCGGCAGCGCCGACGCGGTTGTCGTTCTCGAGGCTGCTGAGGATGCGGACCGAGGTGACCTCGGTCTTCAGCGGGAGGTTGCCCGAAAGCAGCACCAACGAGCCGTACTCGCT
>JBKJKR010000301.1:0-5441 GCA_046597135.1 Acidimicrobiales bacterium
CGAGTTCGGTACCACCTCGGAACAATTGGCCGAGATCGCGGTGGGCGTGCGTGAGTTCGCGTCGCTCAACCCGCTTGCGATGTATCGCGACCCCATCACCGTCGACGACGTCCTCGCGAGCCGCATGGTGGCCGACCCATTGCACAAGCTCGACTGTTGCGCAGTGACCGACGGCGGTGGCGCGTTCATCATGACGACCGCGGAGCGCGCTCGCGACCTACCGAACGTGCCGGTCTACGTCCTCGGCGCGGCCGGCGCGCAGACACATTGGAACATCTCGCAACAGACCGACTTCTCCACCTCGGCTGCTGCGGTGGCCGGGCCGCGCGCCATGCAACAGGCCGGCATCACCACCGAAGACGTCGACCTGCTCATGCTCTACGACTCGTTCACGATCACCGTGCTCATGCTGCTCGAAGGCCTCGGCTTCGCGCCGCGCGGCGAGGGTGGCCCGTGGGTGCAAGAAGGGCACCTCCGCCGCGGTGGGCGCTTCCCGTTGAACACCGACGGTGGTGGGTTGTCGTCGTGTCACCCCGGCATGCGCGGCATGTTCCTCATCACCGAAGCAGTGCGGCAGCTCCGGGGCGACGGGGGTGTGGTGCAGGTGCCGGACTGCAAGGTCGCGGTGTGCGCCGGGTCGGGCGGCTTCCTGTCGGCCATCGGCGTCGCAGTGCTCAGCAACGAGGCGCCGTCATGAACGAATGGGTGAAGCCGCTTCCGCTTCCTGACAACGTGAGCGCGCCCTACTGGGCTGCTGCTCGCGAGGGTCGCCTGCTCGTGCAGGAGTGTCCGCAGTGCGGCAACCGTCAGTGGTACCCGCGTGCGCTGTGCACGCGCTGCGCGGCCGAACCCGAATGGCTCGAGTGCACGGGCCGTGGCGTTGTCTACACGTACACCGTCATCCGCCAGATGGGGACCGCCGGTTTCCGCGACGAGGTCCCCTACGTCGTGGCCATGGTCCAGCTCGACGAGGGGCCACGCCTCATGGGCAACGTCATCGGCGTCGAGATCGCCGACATGCACATCGGGCTCGCGGTCGAGGCCACGTTCGTCGCAGTGGCCGACGACATCGGCATTCCCCAGTGGCGGCCCTTGCCCCAGGGTTGAGTTCGAGCGCGTCCCGTTCGCGCGACTTTCCTCTGCCGTTCACTTCGACGTTGCCTGACGGCAGCGGCCGCGCAACCGGCGCTTCCTAGCTTCGCACCGTGCGCAACTGCCGCACAGGTGGCAACGCCATGGAGGCAAACATGGGAAATGACACGTTTGAAGAGGTCGTGCGGGCGCGATTCGGGCGCCGCACCCTGTTGAAGTTCGGTGCGGGCGCAGGCGCGACCGCGATGCTCGGCCCCGTCGCCGGCGTGCTCGGTGCAGGCGCGGCTGCAGCGAGCGACGAAGTGCCGCTCGCCAACTCGGCCCCGAAGGGATCGTCGCTCAGCTTTACGTCGATCGCCCCGAACCGCACCGACGCGGTGGTGGTGGCCGAAGGGCACTCGTGGGGATCGGTGATCTCTTGGGGCGATCCCATCCTGCCGGGCGGCAAGAAGTTCGATCTCGCGAAGCAGTCGCGGGAACAGCAGGAGCACCAGTTCGGGTTCAACTGCGACTTCGTGAAGTTCTTCCCGCTGTACGCAGGAAACCATCAGGGTCTGCTGTGGGTGAACCATGAGTACACCGACGGCTTCATGATGTTCCCCGACTACGACGGTGACTCCGCCACGGGCAAGGCCAAGTCGACCACCAAGGCGATCGTCGACGTGGAGCTCGCGGCGCACGGCGCGTCGGTCGTGAAGGTCATGCGCCAGGGCGACGGCAGCTGGAAGTACCTGCCCAACCAGTGGTGGAACCGGCGCATCACGGCGTTCACCCCGATCACCATCACCGGCCCCGCTGCGGGATCCGCGTGGATGAAGACGTCGACCGACCCGACCGGCACCAAGGTCGAAGGCATGCTGAACAACTGTGGCGGCGGCGACACGCCGTGGGGCACGGTCCTCACGTGCGAGGAGAACTTCAACCAGTACTTCGCACACGCCGACGACTCGTCGGTGCCGGCCAAGGTTCGTGCGGCGCACAAGGCGTACGGCCTGCCCGCTGCAGCGTCGGACCGCCTGTGGGAGACGGTGTACCCGCGCTTCGACGTGCGCAAGGAACCGAACGAGGCGTTCCGGTTCGGTTGGGTGGTCGAGGTCGATGCGTACGACCCGAAGTCGGTCCCGAAGAAGCGCACTGCACTCGGCCGCTTCAAGCACGAGGCTGCGACCTCCACGGTGTCGTCGAAGCAGAAGGTGGTCGTCTACAGTGGCGACGACGAGCGCTTCCAGTGCCTCTACAAGTTCGTGAGCGAAGGCTCGCTGCACCCGTTCGACCGTTCGAAGAACATGGACCTGCTCGACTCCGGTGTGCTGTACGCGGCACGTTTCGACACTGACGGAACCGGCACATGGCTTCCGCTCGTGTGGGGCACCGGCCCGCTCACGGTGGCGAACGGTTTTGTCGATCAGGCCGACGTGTTGATTCGCACCCGCGACGCCGCTGCGGCAGTGGGCGCCACGAAGATGGACCGCCCCGAAGACGTCGAGCGCAACGCGGTGAACGGCAAGGTGTACATGGCGTGCACCAACAACACCAACCGCGGTGCGGGCACGAACCCGGGCGTCGACAAGGCGAACCCGCGCCCGGCGAACGCGTGGGGCCACATCATCGAGATCGCCGAGAAGTACAACGACGCCGGTGCGCTCACGTTCTCGTGGGAGATCTTCATGCTGTGCGGCGATCCGACCAAGCCGGCACACGGCACCTACTTCGCGGGCTATGACCCCAAGAAGGTCAGCGCGATCGGTGCCCCCGACAACATCGACTTCGATTCGAAGGGCAACCTGTGGATCGCCACCGACGGCATGCCGAACGCGTTGCGTGAGGGCACGACCCTTGGTCCGAACGACGGCGTTTTCGGGGTGCCCACCGAGGGTTCCGAGCGCGGCCACCTCAAGCAGCTCTTCGCCGGCGTCGTCGGCAGTGAGGTCGCCTCGCTGTACGTGACCAACGACGACCAGACGGCGTTCATCACCATCCAGCATCCGGGCGAAGGTGGCACCATCGCCAAGCCCACGAGCATGTGGCCCGATGCCAAGAAGGACGGCGTTGCGCGGCCGACGGTGGTCGCGGTGTACCGCAAGGACGCGAAGCCCATCGGGTCCTGAGCGTCCACATCGGCCACTCGGCCGCATCAGTTGCATCGGCAGCGTGGCCGATGCGACGCGTACCCTCTCCTCGCGGCGCCCCTCCCGCCGCGAGGAGAGCTCGCGCATGGACGATGACGTGCTGGCCCGGTTCGACGCCCTCGAGACGCGCATGCGTGCGCTCGAGGACCACGTGGCCATCTACCAGTTGATGATGGGCTACGGCCCGGCGGTCGACGCCGGCGAGAGCGAACTGGCGGCGGCACGCTGGACACCTGCGGGGGTCTACGACGCTCAGGTGGGTGCCTGGGAGGGCCGTGACGCCATCGCGGGCATGGTCGAGGGTGAGATGCACCAGAACATCATCCGGGGCGGCTCGGCGCACGTGACGGCCATGCCGTACGTCGTCATCGACGGCGATCGGGCGGTGGCCACCGCATATGCCCAGTTGTGCCGCGCCGCGGGCGACGACTTCCGGGTGTGGCGGGTCACTGCGACCCGGTGGGAGCTCGAACGAACGGCTGACGGGTGGCGTGTGCAGCGGCGGGTGAACCGGTTGCTCGACGGCGACCCCGAAGCGCGGGCGTTGTTGCGTCGAGGGGTCACCGAGGGCCCGAGGTCGTAGTGCCGCAGCCAGCCGGGACGCGAAACGGCTGACGCCGCGGGTGCGGCGTCAGCCGTTCGACGAACAGTTGTCGAAGCGCGTCAGCCGGCGAAGCGGGGAAGCACCTCGACCGGGACGGCGACGGCCGGCCGGGTGACGGTCTCACCGAGCACCTGGGTCTCGGGTGCGGTCGTGGTGGGGACGTTGACGACCGGCGGCGGCGCCGTGGTGGTGGATGTGGTTGTGGTGGTGGTTGTGGTGGGAGCCGGCACGCAGGGCGTGGGCAGCTTGACGGTCACCGAGCGGAACTCCCCCTGGAAGCCGTACTCGCCGTTGGGCCCGAACGGGGCCTCAGCCGTGGCCGTGGCCACGTGAGTCGTGCCATCTGCGGGGACGGTGAGCACGACGGTGAATCGGTAGTTGTTCGCGGGGCTGAACTCGCCGCGTCCGACGACCTGGCCGTCCCAGGTAACTGAGATGTCGCGGTCGACCCGTCGCGCCGGCTCATCGGTGTCGGCCCAGGAGTTCACGTTGATGGTCACCCGGGCGGTGGTGTCGAGGCACACGGTGGTGGCGGCAATCTCGGGGTGGTGAGCGTCGGCGAGTTGGGTGACTGCGAGCAGCCCGGCCGCAGGCAGGAACGCGAGTGCTCCGGCGAGGATCTTCGAGCGCTTCATGGCAGCCCGCTTTCTGGGGAGTGTGGCGACGCTCGATGCGTCTGGAGTTACGGGGGTTCTCTTAAATAGTAGTCCGCGCCGTTGGGCCGTTTAAGGGACAGACGTCCTGAATTCATGTCGTTGACGACAGAACGTCACCTTCAGCTGAGTGCACGAACCAACGTTTCGACGTTTGTCTCATCATCCTGTGTTACCCGTGCGCGCGGCGCCCGAAACCTCAGGCTTCGTCGAGCCACGCGGGTGCTCGGTCGACCACGTACTCGCTCACCGCGTGGCACCGGTCGAGCGTCTCGCAGAGCAGTTCTTGGCCGAGGTAAATCTTCGCGAGCGAGACCTCGACGCGGGCCACGACGCTGAGGCTTCGTTGCGACGGATCGGTCACCGAGCCGAACGAGTCGACGGCCGAGACCTCGAGGGGGAGGTCGGGGCCGCCGATGCCGGCCAGTTCGGTGGCGAGCACCAAGAGGTCGGGGCCGTGCACGAGCGGCGGCAGTGTCCAGGTGAAGTTCAGCGGGAGCCGGTAGTTGTCGGCCGGCTCGGCGTCCTCATCCGGCAGCGCCAGCACTTCGTCCTCGAACGCGAAGAGGATGCGTGGGTCGACCTCGAGCGCGAGGTGCAGGTCGAGCGGGCCGCCGCAGGCCGTCTCGGGGTGGAGGTCGACCTCCCAGGCTTGGCGCATGGAGTACGTCTCGACGAAATGGCGTTCGTCGTGCACGTGGAAGCCGTGGTCGACCGCGTGATCCTTCAGATCGGCGACGAATCCGGCGACATCGATGACGGCCAAAGCTGCTCTCCTGGAAGTGGGCATCCAAGCCTGCCACGCGATGCATCGAATTCCCACGACGCGCGCCCTCGGTGCGGGGTCGCGTCGTCATACTTGGCCCGTGACTCCCATTGATGAAACCGCCGAGATGCTCGTCCTGCTCGGTGCGGCGGCCGATGCCGTGGTGGTGGCCATGGTCGGTCAGGGGGTGTGGGGTC
>JBKJKR010000322.1:0-2884 GCA_046597135.1 Acidimicrobiales bacterium
AAGACCGGACGGCTCGACCTCATGGCGTACGCCGGCCGGCGCGTGCGGCGGCTCGTGCCCGCGCTGCTGCTGTCCACCGGCGCGCTCACGCTGTACCTCGCGCTGTTCGCCGACGCGTCGCTCGTGCCACGGTGGACCGGCTCCATCGTGGCCACGCTCACCTACTACGCGAACTGGTTCGAGATCGTCTCGGGCGTGTCGTACTTCCAACAGTTCGAAGACCCGTCGCCGCTCTATCACGCGTGGTCGTTTGCGATCGAAGAGCAGTTCTATCTGTTCGCTCCGTTCTTCTTCCTGCTGTGCCTGAAGGTGTTCCGCAAGAACGGTGTGCGCGTGCTCGTCGCACTCAGCGCGGTGCTCGCGCTGGTCTCCGCGGCCACGATGTCGTTGCTCTACAAGGGCGGCGACCCGACGCGGGTGTACTACGGCACCGATACGCGCGCGCAAGCGCTGTTCGTCGGCATCGTGCTGGCGGGTGTGGTGCACAGCTACGGCCCGCCGCGCTCCACCGGTGGTCGCAACGTGCTCGTGGCCGCGGGATACGTCGCGGCGGTCGCGTTCGCCATCGCGGTCTTCACCATCAGTGAGAAGACCAGTTGGATGTTCGACTACGGCGGCTTCCTGGTCGTTGCCGCGGTGGCCGGTGTCATGGTGCTCGCGCTCTCCCAACCGGCGAGCGGGCCGATGCACTGGTTCTTCGGGTGGACACCCGTTCGCTGGTTGGGGCGGGTCAGCTACGGCCTGTACCTGTTCCACTGGCCGATCTACCTGGTGGTGATCAAACCCGACCGCATGAAGACCACCGGCGGGTTCGCATTGGGTCTCGCGCTCACCGTGCTCGCCGCAGGGCTCAGCTTCCACTTCGTCGAACAACCCATCATGCAACGCCGCGTGCCGTTCCTCGGGCGCCGCACCCAACCGTGGCCCGCGGCGTTCGCGGCCACGGTGGTGGTCATTGCGATCTTGGGTGGGCTGCTCGCCGTCAACGCGAACAAGCCGGCCGACGTTCGTCAGGTGCTGATCCCCGCGCCGCCCGCCGCCTCGGGGTCGACCGGCGTGCCGGGCACGTCGGGCGCCACCGGCGCGGGCGGGGTACCCGGCGGCCCGCTGCGCGTGCTCGTGGTCGGCGACTCGGTGAGCGTGCAGCTCGGAGAGGCACTCACGGCATGGTCGGCCGAGCACCCGGGCAAGATCGTCGTCTACAACAAGGCGCACCTCGGCTGCATCGTGGCCCGCTACGGCGACAAGCGCGTCCCCGGCGGTGCCGAGGGCTCGGTCGGCGACCTCTGCAGCGCGTGGAACGACCCGGTACCGGTCGACAAGCTCGCCGACCCCGACGTGATCTCGTGGCTCACTGCCGTGCCGGCGTTCCGCCCCGACGTGGTGATCGCGCACATCACGCCGTGGGATGTCACCGACCGGCGCGTGCCGGCGCTCGGCCCCGGCTGGACCCATGTCGGCAACACCGACTTCGACACGTACGCCCGCACCGAGTACCGCCTCGCGACCCAGGTGCTCACCGCCACCGGCGCGCAGATGATCTGGTTGAACGGTGCGCATCTCGGCACCGAGCGGACGCCGCAGAACGACCCGGCCCGCATCGACCGGCTCAACCAACTCGTCGCCGAGGCCACCTCGGGCCTGAACGTGCGGTTCGCCGACTTCCCCGGTTTCGTCGGTCCGGTCGGCTCCACGCGCGAATCCCAGATCCGCCGCGACGGCGTGCACCTGTCCGACCGCGGCGAGATCGAAGCCGCGGCCTGGCTCACCGGCGACATCCTCGGGGTCAAATAACGGGTTCCGCTGGGTCGATCGGATCATTGGCGTTGAGCGAGCGGCCCGATCGACCGATGCAACGGCGTGACGCAGTCGAGATCCTCCGTGGGGCGTCGTGGCCTCAGCCGCGCGTTGCTCGCCATTGGCCTGCTCGCGGCCACGGTGGGCTACCTCGGCCTGCTCGTGCGGGCGTTGGTCATCGACACGTCCACCACCGTCGATGCGGCGACCGCGGCGTTGCACGACGCCGATGTGCGGTCGTCGCTCTCGGATCGCACCGCCGATGCGGTCGTCTCGCAGCTCGTCGGTGAAACAGCGGCGCGCGACCTCTCGGCGTTCGGCATCGACGTACGCCGTGACCTCACGCCGGTTGCACAGTCGCTGCTCGCCACACCGGAGTTCGAACGCGCCTTCGCCGACGCGGTGGTGCAGCTGCACCGGCGGATCTTCCTCGACCCGGTCACCGTGCCCTCGATCGACGTGACCGCGTTGGTGGCTCGAGCCCGCGCCGAGGCCACTGCGATCAACCCGGCGTACGCGCAGCTGATCCCGCCGAGCGCAACGCTGAACGTGCGACTCCCGTCCGACGAGCTCCCCGACCTGACCACGCTCGACCAGCAGGTCACCTCGAACCGCTCGCTGTTGCTGCTCGGCTTCGGTCTGCTCGCGGCCGCAGCGGCACTGGCGTTGTCGGCGCAACGGTGGCGCACCACGCGCGCCATCGGCCGGTATCTGCTCACCGCCGCGGGGCTGCAGTTGCTGCTGTGCGTCGGGTTGAACATGGCGCTCGCGCGGGCATCAGGCGACGCGGCCCGCATCATGCGCGCCGCCGCCGACGCCGTGCTCCCCCAGCTCGCGCGACCCGCGATCGCGCCGCTGCTCATCGGCGTCGTGGCGACCGTCGTGTCGGTGCGGCTGCGCCGCTCGGCCGACGTGCGGGTGCTGGCCGACGGACGCGCCGCGTTCTTGAACGACGAGGACGGCCGGCCCACCGAGTGGAGGTTCGACGCGGTGTTCGAACCCGAGGTCCTGCGCACCGCGCCGAACGTCGCCTCGTATCAACGCTGAGGCCGAGGCCGACCCGGCAACGCTGAGGCCGAGGCCGACC
>JBKJKR010000486.1:0-3933 GCA_046597135.1 Acidimicrobiales bacterium
TTCGGCGAACGATTCGCCGGGTGGACCCAGGCGCTGGTGGTGGCCGCCGTGCTCGGCGCCGTGCTCGCGGCCATCGTCGTCACCAATCGCGCCCGTGGTCGCCGCGCCTTGGAGGCACCGAAGCGCGTCGGGCCCGTCGAGATCGGCACGTTCGTGGCGATCCCCGCAGCGGTCGCTGCGGTGTTCGGCAGCAATCGAGCGGTGCTCATACCCGCACTGCTGGCGGGCAACGTCGTCGGGTTGCTGCTCGCCTACCCCATCACGAGCTACGGCGTCGTGCCCATGACCCGTTGGGCGTTCGGGCAACTCCGCAGTCAGCTGCACGGCATGGCCAACCTCATGATCAAGACCTTGCCGCTGCTCCTGATCTTCAGCGCGTTCTTGTTCCTCAACGCCGAGGTGTGGCAGGTCGCCAACGACTTCGCATGGCCGATGTTCATCGCCGTGCTGTTGGGTCTGGTGCTGATCGGGTCGCTCTTCCTCGCGCTCGCCACGCAGACCGACGTGGTGGCGCTGTCGCGCTTCGATTCGTGGAGCGACGTGTGTGCGCTCTGCGACGGTTCGCCGCTCGAGGGCGTGTCACCCGACGCCTTCACCGGCGCACCGGCGCCTCGGCAGCTGCCGGCCCGGGCCCGGTTCAACCTGGCGCTCGTGCTGTTCGTGAACCAGTCGATCCAGGTCCTGCTGATCGCCGTGGTGACGTTCGGGTTCTACGTCTCGTTCGGGTTGCTCACCGTGCGCGAGGACACCATCGCCCAGTGGATCACCGACGGTGCGCTTCCCGCACGCGATCGGTACGGCGACCTGACCATCCTCGGCCACGAGCTCGTGCTCAGCCGCCAGCTGCTGGTGGTGGCCGGCTTCATCACCGGTTTCGCCGCGCTGCAGTTCGTGGTGCAACTCGTGACCGATGCGACCTATCGCGAGCAGTTCGCGCGCGGCATGGCATCCGAGACCCGACAGGTGCTCGCGGTGCGCGAGGTGTACCTCGCCACCGCAGTCACCAAGAAGTGAAACTTCACGCCGGCAAGCGGCCGGCCTGCCGTGCCGTTGCTTCGGCCGCGGTGACCTTCGCGTCGATGATGGCCAGGCCGCCGTCCCAGAACTCGGGATCGTCGAGATCGCAGTCGACGATGCGCCCGAGCTCCGCGGGCGGCATGGAACCACCGGCCCGCAGCAGCTCGAGGTAGCGCGGCACGAACGCGTCGCCCTGTTCCTCGTAGCGTCGATAGACCGACAACGCGAGCAACTGGCCGTACGCGTAGGCGTACACGTAGCCCGGGGTGTTGATGAAGTGCGGGATGTACGACCACCACGTGCGGTAGCCCTCGGTGACCTCGACCGCATCGCCGAGCATCTCGGTCTGGGTGTCGGCCCACATGGCGTTGATGTGGTCGATCGACAGCTCGCCCTCGGTGCGGCGCGCCGTGTGCGCCGCGTGTTCGAAGCGGTTCATCGCGACCTGGCGGAACACCGTGGCGATGGAGTCCTCGACGACCGACGCGAGCAACGCGAGCCGATCGGCGGGGTCGTCGAGCGCCGCGAGCAGGCGACCGTTGGTGACCGTCTCGCCGAAGACCGAAGCCGTCTCGGCCACCGTGAGCGGGGTGACCTGATGGAAGATCCCCTGCTCACGAGCCAGGTAGGCGTGGAGCCCATGACCGAGCTCGTGGGCCAGGGTGAGCACGTCGCGGGTGCGCCCGGTCCAGTTGAGGAGCAGGTACGGGTGGTGGCTGGGGACGGTGTAGGCACAGAACGCGCCCGGGCGCTTGGCCGGGCGGGTGGGCGCATCGATCCAACGCTCGTCAAAGAATCGCTGGGCGGCAGAGGCCAGATCGGGTGAGAACGACTGATACGCGTCGAGCACGATCTCGCGCGCCTCGTTCCAACCGATCTCGGTGTCGGTGGCGGCGATCGAGGCCATGCGGTCGTAGTCGGCCAGCCGATCGAGCCCCAGGATCTGGGCCTTCATGCGGTACCAGCGCTGGGGGATGTCGTAGCGGCCCTGCACCGCCGCCACCAGCGCCTCGACCGACTCGTCGGTGGTCTCGTTGCCGAGGTTCAGGCTCGAGATCCAGGTGGGGTAGTGCCGGAGGCGGTCGTCGACGGCCTTGTCGTTCAACAACGTGTTGAGCACGAAGCCGCGGGTACGCAACCCGGGCGCGAGCCCTGCGGTGACCGCGGCGGCCGCACTCTGGCGCACCGAGCGATCGGGGTGCTGGAGCTGCGCGAGACCCTGTTCGAGCGCCGCGGTGCGCAGCCCGCCGGAACCGTCGGGGAGCTCGATGGTGATCGCCGAGGAGAGCTCGGCGAACAGCCGGCTCCACGCCGACGCGCCGGTGAGCTGCTTCTCGGTGAGGATGCGTTCTTCGGGCTCGCTCAAAAGATGATCGCGATAGCGCCGCTTGGCCCGCAGGTGGTGCGCCGCGAAGTCGAGCGCCGGATCGGCGAGGAGCGCGTCGACCTGCGCGTCCTCGAGCGCGGCCCATTCGAGATCGAAGTACAGCAGCTGGGTCCAGATGGCGGTCGAACGTTCCTCGTAGCGCGCCATGCGCGCCCCGTTCTTCGGGTCGGCCGTGTCGACGGCGAACCGCAGCGCGGCGTAGTTGCCGGCCCGTCCGAGGAGGTCGGACAGCGTCTCGAACGAGCGCATGCACGACCGCAGCTCGTCGGCGGTGAACGAGGCGACCCGACCCCGGAGCGCGGCGAGGTCGGCGGCCAGCGTCTCGGCCCGGTCGACCAGATCGTCGATCTCCCCGCCGTCGAGCAACGGCTCGATGTCCCAGTCGATCCCAGTGGCCAACAGGTCAGCGGCCAGCAGGTCAGCGGCGAGCAGGTCGGCGGCGAGCAGGTCGGCGGTGGGGTCCTGGGGACCGTCGGTGGTGGGGTCGGCGATCGCGGCGGCGTCATCGGTCATGGCTCCGATCCTACGGTCGGCCGGTCCGCTCGCCGATCACGATCCGGGACGCGCCGTTCGCGGTCGAAGCGCGCGGTTGTGTTACGTTCGGCCGCGTGCCCAGTGGGGCATCGCGAGGCGGTTCGGTACACGGTGGATCACTCGGAATCGTCAGGCGACAGTTCTCCAGGCGCGTCGACGTCTTCGTCACCGGTATCGCCGGTGGTCAAGTGGCTGGCCGTGGCGGAGTTCGTGTTCGGCGTCGGAGCGCTCGTGGCGCTGGGTGAGACGAACCCGCTCTACTACCTCCTCGTCGTCGCCGTCGGCGTGGTGATCGTCGCGCTGGTCTCCTACGACCAGCGCCATCGCGAGAAGACCGAGATGCAGACCGCGACCCGCCGAGCGGTCGTCGCCCGGGCCGCCGATGAAGCGCTCGCGAAGGTCGTCAGCCCCGATGCCCTCGATCCCGCCGCCACCGTTCGGCACGCCGAGCACGCGGCGCACGCCGACCACCCGGCAGGCTCCTCGGACACCGAACCGGCCGAGCACCCGACCCGTCCGGTGCCGCTGCGTTCGACGCGTGAGGAGTTCGTCGCCGCGTTGGTCGAGTACGGCATGCGCACCGGGGTGCGCACCATCACCCGCGCCGACCGTGAAGGCTGGGCCGAAGCGCTGCGCGTCGAATACGACCTGCTGCGCGCCGCATCGTGTTGCGCGGAGAACGAACGCGAGATCGTCGGCGAGCTCGTCATGTGGGACAGCGTGAGCGTCCTTCATCTGCTCGACACACCCGGGGGTCTGGGTAACGGCATCTCCCGTTCGGTCGTTGCGCCTTACGGTCGCCTGCCGGCCGCCACGCGGGTACCGGTGCGGCGCGACCCGGCCCGGCTCACCTGCGAGGTGGCCACGCTTGCGCTCGACCCGCTCGTCGCCGATGAGTACGCGTTGAACTTGTTGTGGCGGGGCATCTACGACCATGCGCGTCGCGGTGGCGCGACCGAAGTCGTGTGGACTCTTGCCGCCGATCTCGCCGCGCT
>JBKJKR010000633.1:0-4857 GCA_046597135.1 Acidimicrobiales bacterium
CGACCTCGTCGTACGTGGTCCGCACGAGCTCGGGCACCCCGTTGAACCGGCACGCACCGAGCGCGTGCCGTTGCAGCGAGGCGGCCTCGTACTGGTCGACCTCGAGGAGTTGACCGACGGCCGCGTCGTCGAGGGCACATGCCTCGTGCAGCACCAGCGCGGCGCGGGCCCGTGGCTTCACCGCGAGGAGCTGGTCGAGCAGGTCGGTGCCCGTGGTCGGCGGGCGCACTCCCCGAGCGGCCCGGCACGCCCGCGGCACGAGCAGGAGCCGGCCGTAGGTCGCCGCATCGGTGGCGCCGGTCCACGAGGTCACGAACTGCGTGCGGGTCTGGGCCAACGCGTGCGCTGCTGCGCCGTCGTGGCCGCCGACGATCAGCCAGGCCAGGGCGAACAGCCGCGGTTCCTGGAGTCCGAACGCCGCGCCCGCGTCCGGTGCCGAGCCAGGTCGGGCATCGAGCGCGCCGAGCGAGACGACGGGGACGAGCCGAAGATCAGCAGGCGGCTCCCCAGCCACGGGTGGTTACAGGAACCCGATCTTGTTGAGCGGCCAGACCTTGACGAACGCACGGCCGACGATGAGGTCTTCGTCGATCGGGCCGAAGACCCGGCTGTCGTGGCTGTGGCCGCGGTTGTCGCCCATGACCCACACGTGCCCCTCGGGGATGGTGCATTTGGTGGTCTCGGTGGAAGGGTTGGCGCACCCTTGGACCCGGGTGAGCGTCTGGCCGATGTCGCCCAGGTCTTTGATGTACCCCTCGGTGAGCTTCTGCGGACCTTCGCCACGATCGATGTAGAGATCGTTGCCCTGCTGTTCGATGGTCTCGCCCGGCAACGCGATGACGCGTTTGATGAGGTCGTTGATCTTGCTCGTCTCGCCCGGGGGCTTCTCGAAGACGATGATGTCGCCCCGATTGACGTCATGCAGCTTGTAGCTGAGCTTGTTGACGAGGAGGCGGTCCTTCACCTCGAGGGTGGATTCCATGGACTCCGACGGGATGTAGAACGCTTGGAACGCGACGGCCCGGATGAGAAAGGCCACGACCAGCGCGCCGACGATGACGCCACCCCACTCGAGCCAGCTGCGCATGCGCTTGTCCATGCCGGTCGGTTCTTCGTCGATGTCGACCAGCGGTTCGCCGGGAGCGTCCCCTTCGTCGGGCAAGGTGGCTGCCCGGTCATCGGCGCGGCTCGCCGCTCCGCCGATGGTGCCCGCACTGATCGGCACCGCCGTCGGTGCGTCGACGGACGGCTGCGCCCCGGCGAGCGGACGCGGCCGGGGGTTCGGCGCGATCGTTGTGGGGGCGGTGCGCGTGGCCGATGCGGGCGTCGCGGCGAGCGGTGCGGTGGGTCGAGGACTGGGCGAGGGTGCGGGCGTGGACGCCGGCGCAGCCGTCGGCGCGAGGCGTGCTTCTTCGGCGCGGCGACGGGCCCGAGCGAGGATGTCCTCGACCCAACGAGGGACAGACGGGTCGATCGGGGAAACGCGAGGGGGATCGATGGGTTCGGTCACGCCGGGGTGCCTTTGCGGGGATTCTGGCTGCGGGGAATGTGGCTGCGGGGAATGTGGCTGCGGGGATTCTGGCTGCGGGAATGTGGCTGCAGGGATCAGGGCTGTCGGGGATCAGAGCTGTCGAGATCGGGGCCCGCTCGATCGGGCGTACTCGAGACCTGGTATCGGCCGAGGATACGCCGGGCAGCCTGTGCAGATGGCGCATGCCCGAACTCGGCCGGCAGATCGACGACGCGGGCGAGTGGACCGAGTCGGACCAGCAGTCGTTCGAGCCACGCCGCCGCCGTGACCGGGAGGACGATGCGGGTCCACCCATCGGCGAGCACCTCGGTGTGATGATGGGGATAGTGCCCGATGACCCACTGAGCGTCGGGCGCGAGGTCGAGGGTGGCCCGTTGGCCGGCCGCCGAGGGGTCGACCACGGCAACGGTGGCGTCGCTCGACCGTTCGAACCGCTCGTCGAGCAGCGCGATGTTGTGGATGCGGTCGACGCGGAACACCCGATCACCCCCGGCGCGTCGGCACCAGCCGCCGACGTACCACTGGCCTTCGTCGGCGAAGAACCGATGCGGTTCGACGACGCGTTCGGTGCGTTCGTCGCGTCCGTAGCTGTAGTAGTCGAGTAGCACGCAGCGGTGCCCGGTGACGGCTCGGCGCAGCACGTCGAGGTGGCGTTCCTCGGCCGAGCCGAGCACCACGTCGACCGGCGCGTCGTGGGGTCCGATGGCCGCGCCGAGCTTCGTGAGGCCGCGCAGCAGCGGGCCATCTTCTTGGTCGCTCGTGGCGAGCAGCACGCGACCGGCGGCGAACAGCCGGAGCGCCTCCCCCGGTTCGAGCCGCATCGGACGTTCGAACCACTTGGCGTACACGATCCACACGTACTCGTCGTCGACCGTTACCTCGATCATGGTGTCGGGCGTGAACGGTGCCACGCCCACGTAGCCGACCACACCGGTGAGGTCGGCCACGAGGTCGGCGCGCGGGTAGGAGAACCGGGCGGCGATCTCGTCGATGGGCACCGCGCCGCGACCCGCCACGTAGGGGATGACGGCGAGGAGGCGGGCCAGGCGGTCGGGTGCGGTGAGTCGTGCGCTCATGACGCGCCGGCCACGATGTCGTGCAACCAGCTCGTGATGACCTCGCGCATCGCCGGCGGCGCGAGGACCTCGGCGTGATCGAGGTAGGTCAACACGAAGCTGCGGAACGCCGCGACGTTGCGCACGGCGAGGGTGAAAACGATGTCACCGTTGTCGCGTCGCTCGGCGATGGACTCGGTGCCGAGTTGATGCGTGGCGAACGTCGCCTGATCGGCGTCGACCAGCAACGAGGTGAGCACCGGGTCGCCGTCGCCGAGCGCCCACGATGGGACGTGCGGATCCGCGCGCTGTGCGGCGCGCCGTTCGAACGCTCGTGGTGGGCCGACGTCGACCGCGCCTTCGATGCGGTCGACGCGGTACAGCCGCTCGTCGCTGCGCGTGCGGTCGAACGCCGCGAGGTACCAGTGCCCTCGGTTGAAGCTGAGTCGCAACGGCTCGACTTCGCGCATCAGGTCGCGGTAGGCGAACCGGGCGACGCGCAACTCCGTCGCCGCGCGAAACAGCGGCGCAAGGTTCTCGTCGGCCGGGAGATCGACGAGCGGTGCGTCGGCGCGCGAACCGTCAGGTGCATCCTGCTGCTCGACGACGCCGCCGAGCTTCCACAGCGCTCCGTCGGGGTCGAAGCTTTCACCGGCCTGGTCGCCGAGTCGTACGAGGTTGGCGGCGACGTGCAGCGCGGCGAGCTCATCGGGAGCGAGCTCGGGGTCGTTTCCGGAGTACTCGGCGCGATCGATCACGTAGCCGACGATGGGTGGATCCGATCCCGGTACCTCTGCGATCGTGATGGGGATCCCCATCTGGCGCAGATCGTCCTTGTCTCGCTCGAAGGAGCGTCGGAAGCTCGCGTCGGCTTCGGGGTACCCCTCGAGCCGGCCGCGGAGCTGTTCGGCGGTGAGCGGTCGGGTCGTGGCCAACAACGCCGCCGTGAGGTTCAACAGGCGTTCGAGCTTGGAGATCATGCCGTTCGGGTCACAGCGAAGCGATGAGCTTTTCGACGCGTTCGTCGTGCGACTTGAACGGGTCCTTGCACAGCACCGTGCGTTGGGCCTGATCGTTGAGCTTCAGGTGCACCCAGTCGACGGTGTAGTCGCGCTTGCGTTCCTTGGCCCGGCGGATGAACTCGCCGCGCAGCCGGGCCCGTGTGGTCTGAGGTGCGAACTCGACGGCCGTGGCGATCTCTTCGTCGGTGCAGGTGCGCTCGACGAGACCACGGTCCTGCATGCGGTAGTACAAGCCGCGGGCCCGGTTCACGTCGTGGTACTGCAGGTCGATGAGGGCGACCCTGGGGTCGGCGAGCTGCAGGCCGTGGCGGGCCTGGTACGCCTCGATGAGCTTGTGCTTGATGACCCAGTCGCACTCGCGATCAAGCGACATCGGGTCCTTCTCGATGCCGGTGAGGCAGTGCTCCCACATCTGCAGGGCCTTGGTCTCGAACACGCCCATTTCGTGGTGCTCGGCGTAGCGCAGTGCCCGCGTGAGGTACTCGCTCTGGATCTCGAGCGCGCTGGCCTCGCGGCCGTTGGCGAGGCGCACCCGCCGCTTGCACGTGAGGTCGTGGCTGATCTCGCGAATGGCGCGGATCGGGTTCTCGAGGGTCATGTCGCGCAGCACGACCTTGGGGTCCTCGAGCATGCGCAGCAGGATCGAGCACGTGCCGACCTTCAAGAAGGTGGCGTACTCGCTCATGTTGGAGTCGCCGACGATGACGTGCAGGCGTCGGTAGCGCTCGGCGTCGGCATGCGGCTCGTCACGTGTGTTGATGATGGGCCGCGAGCGCGTGGTGGCCGAGCTGACGCCTTCCCATATGTGCTCCGCGCGCTGGCTGATGCAGTACATCGCACCGCGCGCGGTTTGCAGCACCTTGCCGGCGCCGGCGTAGATCTGCCGTGACACGAGAAACGGGATGAGCACCTCGGCGTAGGACGACAAGTCGTCGCGCCGGCTGGTCAGATAGTTCTCGTGGCAGCCGTAGCTGTTGCCCGCGGAGTCGGTGTTGTTCTTGAAGAGGAAGATGTCGCCGCGGATGCCTTCTTCACGCAGGCGCTGCTCGGCCGCGGACAGCAGGTTTTCGAGGATGCGCTCGCCCGCTTTGTCGTGGGCGACGAGGTCGTAAATGGAGTCACACTCGGGCGTGGCGTATTCGGGATGCGAACCCACGTCGAGGTAGAGCCGGGCGCCGTTGGCGAGAAAGACGTTGGAGCTGCGGCCCCACGAGACCACGCGGTGAAACAGGTAGCGCGCCACCTCGTC
>JBKJKR010000088.1:0-2992 GCA_046597135.1 Acidimicrobiales bacterium
TCCAGAAGTGCGCGCCGCGGGCCGGGCGCCGATCAGTCGCGCGGCCACGCGAGCGGACCCGCGAGGTCGTCGAGTGCATCCCCGGTGCGCAGGTGCGAATGGTGCGGCTTGGGAAAGCCGCCGGCCACCGGGACGAAGGTGGTGCCGTCGCCCGCGTAGCGCACCGAGATCGCGCGGCGGCGCTGGGTGGCGCTCGCGTTCGCGTACGCGCCGTGGATGGTCCGGGCATGGTGCACGGTGATGTCGCCGGGCTCGGTGTCGAAGCTCACGATGCGCGCCCGGCCGACCTGGTCGATGTTGACCTGGTCGTCGGGTGCGTCGTAGTCGGGCACCTCGTCGCCGATGGTGTCGGGCAGCGTCATGGTGGTCACGAACATGTTCGGCTTGTAGCGGGTGCGATCGCGGTGGGAGCCGACCACGAAGCGGACCGCGCCCGACTCGGCACGCACCGGGTCGAGCGGTACCCAGGTGGTGCACACGAGGTCGCCCGCGAGATGGAAGTAGGCCATGTCCTGGTGGAACGCAGTCTTCTCGTGGGTGCCCGGTTCCTTCACGAGCACGCTGTCCTCGTACAGTCGCACCTGCGCGCTGTCGAGCAGGCGCGCCACGATCGGGCCGAGTGGCGAGCGCGTAGCGAACGCCAGGAACTCGGGTTGTTCGCACCAGTGGTCGGTGCCGGCCTTGAAATGACCGCGCAGGATCGGTGCCGCGCGCACCTGCTCGTCGACGAGCCGGACCGCGCCGGCATGGCGCTCGAGATCGTCCCCCATGGCCGACAGGTCGGTCATGGCCGTTCCGGCGAGGGCCTGCTCGAGGGGCCCGGCCATGGACTCGAGCCATTCGGCGGGCATCACCCCGCGCAGGCACACGACCCCGTCGCGCCAAAAGGTCGCGACCTCGTCGTCAGTGATCGGTCGGAGCTGCTCCGTCGGGTTCATCCGCAGATTCTGCCTCAGCCGGCGCCTCGGCGACGGGGGCGTCGGCCTGGGGCTCGGGCGCGTCCTCGGCGGGCGCGTCCTCGCCGAACGGAGCGTCTTCAGCAGCCGCGTCCTCGACGGGCGCGTCCTCAGCAGCCGCGTCCTCAGCAGCCGCGTTCTCGGCGACCGGTGCCGCGGGCGTGGGGTCGGCCTCGCCGTTGCGGGCGCGCTCCCAGGCCTCGACGGCGGCGCGGTAGGCCGCCGCGGCCTCGGCCCGTTGTTCGGCGGTGGCCGTGGTGTCGTTCTCGAGGTTGCGCACCCGGCCCGCGGCGTCGTCCTTGGCCTTGGCCGCCTTCTGGACGCGCCGTTCGGCCTTTTCGTTCTCGGCCTGGGCGCCGAGGCGCGCGTTGAAGAGCTTGAGCGCGTCGCTGGTGGCTTCGTCGACCACCAACGGTCCGGTGAGGGGAGCGCTGGGTGCTCGACCACCGGCAGGGCGGTTGCGGGGTCCGCGCGCAGGCGGTGAGGGGCGTCGTTCGTCGGCCATCGTGCCATCATGGCAAGCCGCGACGCCGCTGCGGTGTCCTCGGGCAAAACCCGAACGATTTGATCAGGGAGACAACACATGGAGCTGTGGGAGCTCACGGCCCGCGAATCGATTCGCGACCTCGTCGCCCGCTACAACGCGAACGGCGACACCGGCCGGTTCGCCGAGGTGCTCGAGCTCTTCGCCGAGGACGCCGTGATGGAGGTGCCCGACGCCCGCTACGAGGGCCGCGACGGCATCGCGACGCTGTTCACGGGCACGCAGTCGAACGTGAAGGAGCTCGGTACCGGGGGGAAGCGGGTCTACATCCGCCACAACACGTCGACGCACCAGATCGACCTGCTCGACTCCACGCACGCCAAAGGGCGCTGCTACTACTTCGTGATGATGCCCCACGGCGTCGATCACTGGGGTCGGTACGTCGACGAGTACGAGATGCGCGACGGGCGCTGGCTGTTCACGCATCGCAAGGTGACGATGGAGGGCTACGTCCCCGGTGGCATGGGTGCGCAGTCGGTGGGCGAGTAGTGCCCGACTTCGGCGAGCCGCCACGGCGCGTGCTGGTGGTGGTGGCGCACCCCGACGACATCGACTTCGGCATGGCGGGCACCATGGCGGTGCTCACGAGCGGTGGTAGCGAGGTGGTGTACTGCCTCGTCACCTCGGGCGAGGCGGGCGGCCCCGACGACCTCCCGCGCGAGGAGCTGCGCGACCAGCGCGAAGCCGAACAGCGCGCCGCCGCGGCGCAGGTGGGGGTCACCGAGCTCCGCTTCCTCCGCTACCCCGACGGCCGGGTCGAGTGCACGCTCGATCTGCGCCGCGACATCAGCCGGGTCATCCGCGAGGTGAAGCCCGATCTCGTGGTGTCGCTCACCAGCGTTCGCGACTGGGATCGCATGTACTTCAGTCATCCGGATCACCTTGCGGTCGCCGAGGCAACGGCCTGCGCGGTGTACCCCGACGCGCGCAACCCGCATGCCCACACGGAGCTCCTGGCCGAAGGGCATCAGCCCCACACGGTCGAGCGCATGTGGGTGTCGGGGCTCGAGCCGAACCGGTTCGTCGACATCACCGACCACTTCGATCGCAAGCTCGCGGCGTTGCAGGCCCACGTGTCGCAAGTGAGCGCGCGTGCAGATCTTGCCGACATGCTCCGCTCGTGGGCGGCGACCAACGCGGCGCAAGGCGGTCTCGAGCCCGGGCGCCTCGCCGAGATGTACCGCGAGATCGACACGCGCTGACCGGGCGGGCCGCCGGGTCAGTCTTCGCCCGAGGGGCGTTGGCGGGTGCGCTTCACGTCGCTGCGCTTGCGCTTCGTCTCGACGCGGCGCTTCTTCGCGCCTCTCGAAGGTTTGGTGGCTACGCGGTGCTTCGGCACGACCAATGCGCCGGCGAGCTTCTCGCGCAACCGTTCAAGCGCGAGTTCGCGGTTCTGGAGCTGCGATCTGCGGTCGGACGCGACCACGCGGACGGATTCGCCGAGGGTTTCGAGGAGGCGCTCGCGCTGGCGCGGACCGAGCGAGGCCGAGCC
>JBKJKR010000272.1:0-3356 GCA_046597135.1 Acidimicrobiales bacterium
CCGAGAACGGTTGCCTGTGGGTCAAGCCCGGTGGGCACCGGCTGCCGGCGCGGTCGCGGTTCCGGCGCACCGCGCCCGACGCGACGACCACGTGGATGGAGGTGCTCGATCCGGCGCCGTACCCCGTCGACGACATCGTGCCCGTCGAAGCCAAACGGGGCACCCTGGTGTTGTTGCACGGCACGCTGCCGCACCTGTCGGGGCCCAACCTCAGCGACAAGCCGCGCCACGCGTACACGTTGCACGCCATCGACGGCACGGCCGAGTACGCGCGCGACAACTGGTTGCTGCGCGCAGACACGATGCCCATGCACGGGTTTGCCGACCTGGCGGGCCGATGAAACCGAAACGGTAGGGTGGCACATGGCACCCACCGAGCTCCCGAGCGTCGACCAGATCCGCCGGGCCCCCAAGGTGTTGCTGCACGATCACCTCGACGGCGGCTTGCGACCCCGCACCGTCATCGAGCTCGCAGCGGCACAGCACTATGACGGCTTGCCCACCACCGACGAGACGGATCTCCGCGAGTGGTTCAAGCGCGGTGCGAACCGTCACGACCTCGCGCTCTACCTCGAGACGTTCGCCCACACCGTGGGCGTCATGCAAACCGCTGATGCGCTGACGCGCGTCGCTGCGGAGTGCGCTGAGGACCTCGCCGCCGACGGTGTCGTCTACGCCGAAATCCGTTTCGCGCCCGAGTTGCACGTGAACGACGGACTGACCCTCGATGAGGTCACCGAGGCCGTCGTCCGTGGGTTCGCCGAGGGCTCCGCCGGGCGGGGCATCCGCATCGGCACGTTGTGCACGGCCATGCGCACCGCCGCCCACTCGCGCGAGATCGCCGAGCTCGCAGTGCGCTGGCGCGACCGTGGCGTGGTCGGCTTCGACATCGCGGGGGCCGAGAAGGGCTACCCGCCCACCCAGCACCTCGACGCGTTCGAGTACTGCCAGCGCGAGAACTTCCACTTCACCATCCACGCCGGTGAAGCGTTCGGTCCCAAGTCCATCTGGGAGGCCATCCAGTACTGCGGCGCTGAGCGGCTCGGGCATGGCGTGCGCATCCGCGACGACATCGCGCACGATCCGGACGGCAGCGTCACGCTCGGCCGGCTTGCGGCGTACGTGCGCGATCGCCGCATCCCCCTCGAGGTGTGCCCATCGTCGAACGTGCACACCGGTGTCAGCCCCACCATCCGCGAGCACCCCATCAAGATGCTCGTCGATCTGCGCTTCCGGGTCACGGTCAACACCGACAACCGGTTGATGTCCGACTGCTCGATGACGTCGGAGATGGCTGCGCTCGCCGACGCGTTCGGCTGGGGTCTCGACCGCATGCGCTGGCTGAGCATCAACGCCATGAAGAGCTCCTTCCTGCCGTTCGACGAACGCCTCGAGATCATCGAGGGCGTCATCAAGCGCGGCTACGAGAAGCTGGGTGTCGAAGGCTGAGTGCTCAGGGTCCCTTCGGGTGCCACACGGTCTTGTACTCGACGAACGACCCGATCGTGTACGGGCTCTGCGATGACTCGTCGGACCACAACGACTCGCGTGGCGTGGCGTGCACCACCCGGCTGACCGACGCGGCGGCCGCCTGCTCGGCGGTGACCACCAACGCATGGTCACCGGCACATCCGGTGAGATCGACGGTGTCGATGTCGGCGTGACCCGCCATCCACGGGACGATCTCGGCGCGCTTGCCGGTGAGGATGTTGACGACGCCGCCGGGCACGTCGCTCGTGGCGAGCGCTTCGCCGAGGGTGATCGACGCGAGCGGCCAACGTTCGCTCGCGAGCACCACGCACGAGTTGCCGCTGACGATGCACGGCGCCACCCGCGAGACGAGCGCCAGCAGTGGCGCTTCGTCGGGACACACCACACCGACCACGCCGACCGGCTCGGGCACGGTGAAGTTGAAGTAGGGCCCGTCGACCGGGTTCGCCGCACCGGTGATCTGCGCGAACTTGTCGGCCCAGCCGGCATACCAGACCCAGCGGTCGATGGTGGCGTCGACTTCGCGAGCGGCCGCTGCGGCGCTGAGGCCGTGACGTAGCTCGGCTATGAACTGGTCGCGGCGACCCTGCATGACCTCGGCCACTCGATACAGGATCTGCGCCCGGTTGTACGCGCTGCGCTTGGCCCACCCGCTCTGCGCACCACGCGCCGCGACGACTGCGTCGCGAAGGTCCTTGCGCGAACCCAGCACGGCGTTCGCGACCAAGCGGCCGCGGGTGTTGTTGACGGGGTAGGTGCGGCCGCTCTCGCTGCGGGGGAACGCGCCGTTCACGTAGAGCTTGTAGGTCTTGCGCACGTCGAGGCTCATGCCGGTGCTCCCGCGTGGTCTTCGGCGAACTGGCAGTACGCGGCGAGCCCGTGGCGTCCGCCCTCGCGACCGAAGCCGGACTCCTTGTAGCCGCCGAAGGGGCTCGCCGGGTCGAAGCGGTTGAAGGTGTTCGCCCACACGACGCCGGCGCGGAGCTTCTCGGCCATCCACAGCACGCGGCTCGACTTCTCGGACCAGATGCCGGCCGACAGACCGTACGGGGTGTTGTTGGCCTTCTGCACGGCCTCGTCGGGCGTGCGGAACGTGAGCACGGAGAGCACCGGCCCGAAGATCTCCTCGCGGGCGATGCGATGCGACTGTGCGACGTCGGTGAACACCGTCGGTGCGAAGAAGAAGCCCTTGTCGGGCAACGGGCATGCGGACTGGTGCATGGTTGCGCCCTCGTCGATGCCGTGCTGCACGAGGCCGCGGATCTTGTCGAGCTGGGCCTGCGAGTTGATGGCCCCGACGTCGGTGTTCTTGTCGAGCGGATCACCGACCCGGAGCGTCTCGATGCGGCGCAGCAACCGGGAGATCACGAGCTCGGCCACTGACTCCTGGACGAGCAGGCGGGAACCGGCGCAGCACACGTGGCCCTGGTTGAAGTAGATGCCGTTGACGATGCCCTCGACCGCTTGGTCGATGGCCGCGTCCTCGAAGATGATGTTCGGGGCCTTGCCGCCGAGCTCGAGCGTGAGCCGCTTGCCGCTACCGGCGATGGCCGATTGGATGTGCTTGCCGACGGCCGTACTGCCGGTGAACGCGACCTTGTCGACGCCCTTGTGACCGACCAGCGCCGCGCCGGTCGCGCCGGCCCCCGTGATGATGTTGACCACACCAGGCGGCAGGTCGATCTCCTGCAGGACCTCGGCGAGCAGCAACGCGGTGAGCGGTGTCGTCTCGGCCGGCTTCAGCACCACCGTGTTGCCGCACGCGAGCGCGGGTGCGATCTTCCACGCGGCCATGAGCAACGGAAAGTTCCAGGGGATGACCTGACCCGCAACGCCGAGCGGCTGTGGCGTGCGACCGGGGAACG
>JBKJKR010000463.1:0-2562 GCA_046597135.1 Acidimicrobiales bacterium
CTCGGCATGTACGGCTCGATGGCGTCGCTCGCTCGCGAGCGTGCACGTGCAGGTGCCGACCGCGTCGCGTTGCTCGAGGACGAGATGACCAGGATCGGTCCGGTCGACGCGAAGACCGCCGCCGGCCACGAGGCCCGGTCGGCGGAGCTGGTCGCGCTGGCCGACGAGCTGCGCAGCACGCTTGCCGACATCGCGATTCTCGATCAGCGGATCGACGCGGTGCGGGTGGAGGGTGAGGTCCAGCGCGACCAGCAGCGTGCGGTCCTCGCCGTGCGCGTGCCGTCCGATGTGCGCGACCACCAGCAGCAGCTCGACGACGCAACCCGCGTCGCCTCGCGGGCCGAGCTCGACCTGCTCGAGGCGCGCAACGCCGCCGACGCCGCCGCCATGGCGGTCGCTGCCGCACCCGACGAGGTCGCGATGCGCGAGGCGCTGCGGTTGTGGGATCGACACGACGAGCTCGTGATCGCGGCCGAGGAACGACGCGTCGCGCTCGTCGGGTTGGCCGAGGCCGCCGATCGTTGTGAACGTGACCTTGTCACCGCTGCTGAAGCGGCGATCGTCGCGGCGGAGCGGCTCGTGGCGGCCCAGGACCGCTCGCGTGCTGCCGCGTTGCGCCACGAGCTCCACGTCGGTGAGCCGTGCCCCGTGTGCGAGCAGACCGTGTCCGTGGTGCCCGAGCCCATACCCGATCGTGAGCTCGAACTGGCCCGCCGCGAGAACGACGCCGCGACCGCGCTCCACGTCACCGCGAAACGCGAGTGCGACGTCGCCCGGCGCTCGTTGAACCGAGCCGAAGAGGACGCCGAGCGGATCATCGCCGAGCTCGCGGCGACGCAAACCGCGTCGGCGGACGGCACCTCACGTGAGCGGGCCACGCAGGCACTCGACGAGGCCGCGGTCGTTCGCTCCGCCGAGACAGAATCACGCAAGCAGCTGCAGCGGGCCGAGGCCGCACACCGCAAGGCCACCGAAGCGGTTCGCGCCCTCGACGACCGGGCGCGCACGCTGCGCCGCGAGCTGACGGCGGTGCGCGACACGCTGGTGCGCCTCGCTCCACCGGCCCCCGCCGAGCATGACCTGCTCGACGACTGGACTGCCCTCGTCGCATGGTGCGGTGAGACCGCACGCGCGATCACCACCACCATCGAGACCTTGCTGGCCGACCACGCCGAGCTGCGCTCGGCGCGCGACAAGCTGCTCGAGGACCTGCGTGCTCGTTGCCGGGCGCATGGTGTCGACGGCGAACAGCCGCGTCTGCTCGAGCACCTGGCGCAGCTCGCGGCGCGTGCGCACGCCGAGGCCGAGGCCGCCGCCGAACGTTTCGCACGGGTGGCGACCGTCATCGACAAGATCACCGAGCTGCGCGACGCGCAGCGCGTCGCCGACGACCTGGCCAAGCTGCTCGGTGCGAACGCATTCCAGCAATGGCTCTTGGAGGAAGCCCTCGACGAGCTCGTCGCCGGCGCAAGCGTGCGGCTGTTCGGCTTGTCGAGCGGCCAGTTCTCGCTCGAGCGCGACGGCAAGCAGTTCGCCGTGCGCGACCACCGCAACGCCGATGACCTTCGACCCGTGAAGACGCTCAGCGGCGGCGAGACGTTCTTGGCGTCGCTGGCGCTCGCCTTGGCCTTGGCCGACAACGTGGCCGCGCTGAGTGCGACCGGCGCGCCGCGGCTCGAGTCGATGTTCCTCGACGAGGGGTTCGGTTCGCTCGACCCCGAGACGCTCGACGTCGTCGCCTCGGCGATCGAGGAGCTCGGCGCGAGCGGACGCATGGTCGGCGTGGTGACCCACATCCGCGATCTCGCCGACCGGTTGCCGGTCCGCTTCGAGGTCACCAAGCTCCCCGACACGTCCGTCGTCGAACGCGTCGATCGGTGAGCGCGCCGATGCGCTTCGCGGTCGAGACGTGGTCACCCGACTACGGGACCAGCATCGAGCCCGACCTCGACGTCACGACCCAGGACATCCGGACCGACATCGAGATGCCCACCGATGCATGGGAGCCGATCACGCCCATCGAGGCTGTCGATCACCGCGCTCGGCTGTTGTTCGTCGACGGCGTTCGTCGGGTCGACGCGCGGATCTGGATCGAAGCCGGGGGGACCTCGGTCCCGGCGCTCTGCGCCACCATCGGCGCCGGGGTCGTCGAGGCCGAGGGGACTCGTGCGCAGCTGGTGGATGCACGCGTGGTGCGCGGCGTGTTCGGCCACGGTGTGGCGCTGTCGGCGATCGTGACCACCTGCGGTGTGTACGAGCCGCGCGACGTCGCCGGCGACACGCCCGAGGCACTGGTGATCGCGTTGCAGGACCGCATGGCCATGCTCGAGCACGAAGCGGCGCTGGCCATCGTGGGCGACGGTGGCGTGGACACGCTCATCATGGACGGCCCGCTCCGCGGGCGCGGGCACCTGCCTCGTTCGGTGGGCTACGTCAAGACCCAGCACACGCAGTACCTCGCGTCGCCCCTCGACCAGGTGGTGGGCCGACTCGCCGCCGGGCAGCGCACGCCGTTGTTCGCCATCGCCGGCATGGTGAACCGCATCAGCTGGTACGCGCGGC
>JBKJKR010000076.1:0-3003 GCA_046597135.1 Acidimicrobiales bacterium
ACAGGCGGGTGAGAATCGTGAGGATCGTGGTGTACGCCAGGTCGGTGTTCATCCCGTCGCACACCTCGGCCGGCGTGGCGGGATTCGGACGCGCCCAGAGGAACCGCAGCACTTCCGCTTCAAGCGCTCCCATCGGACGACGCTGGTTCACGCACGACCTCCTCGAACATCCGTGGTCGGCCGTGACCCTACCGCTCGGGTCAGTTCACTTGATGCGCTCGCGGGTCCGCGGCTCGTCGACATCGGCGTCGTTCTTACCGCTCATCATCATCCGCATCATGAGGAACATCATCACGGGACACACCAACAGGATGAGGGCGAACCTCGCTCCATCCCCGCCGAATCCCACCAGAACGGCTGCGGCGGCAACCAACCCGATCACGCACGGGACCATGTGCTTGTGCTTCATAGCGTCCTCGTTTCCTTGGCTTCCCAACGTCACTGTCGACCGCAGCAGGTCGGCGGCGTAGGGCACAACGTCACTATCGGCGGCCGTCGCGACCGAGGAGGCTTGCCGGCGAGAGGGCCGCGTCCGTTACGGGTGGCTATTGACCCGTATACCATAGGGGGGTATAGTATCTTCATGGATGGGTACTCGAACGACAAGACCGATGTCCAGAAACGTCTCCGCCGTATCGAAGGGCAGGTCCGAGGACTGCAGAAGATGGTCGAGGACGACCGCTACTGCATCGATGTCCTGGCCCAGGTGTCTTCGGTGACCAAGGCGCTCGAAGGAGTCGCCGTACTGCTGTTCGACGACCATCTGCGTCACTGCGTTGCCGATGCCGTCGCTACCGGCGGACCTGACGCAAACAAGAAACTGGCCGAGGCGACCGCTGCGGTGGCTCGCCTTTTGAAGAGTTGAGGAACACCATGAAGACGTCGCATGAACCCCACGCCGGGCACGATCCGGCACATGCTCATCACGACCACGATGGTCACCCGAACGCCGACCCCACGCCCGCAGGGCATGACCACTCGAGTCACGGCGGCCACGACCACGTTGCGATGTTCCGGGACCGCTTCTGGTGGAGCCTGCTGCTGACCATCCCGCTCGTGATCACCAGCCACATGGTCATGGACTGGTTCAACTACTCCCTGGACTTCGCCGGCATGGACCTCGTCGGTCCGGTTCTCGGCACGTTCATCTTCCTGTGGGCCGGCTGGCCGTTCCTGTCCGGCGGATGGGCCGAGATCAAGAGCCGACGTCCCGGGATGATGCTGCTCATCTCGATGGCGATCACCGTCGCCTACGTCGCATCTATGGCATCGAGCCTCGACGTGTTCGACCTCGACTTCTGGTGGGAGCTGGGCGCACTCATCACGATCATGCTGCTCGGTCACTGGCAGGAGATGAAGGCACTCGGACAAGCGCAATCCGCGCTTGCCGCTCTCGCCGAACTACTGCCCGACGATGCCGAGCGGGTGCTGGCGACCGGTGACATCGAAACCGTGAGCCTCGACGAACTGCGTGTCGATGACGTCGTGCTCGTCCGGGCGGGTGGCCGCATCCCCGCCGACGGGATCATCACTGAAGGCGAAGCGGAGATCGACGAATCCACCGTCACGGGCGAGAGCCGCCCCGTCGCCAAGAATCCGGGCGACAAGGTCGTGGCGGCGACCATCAGTACGGACTCGAGCATCCGGCTCCGCATCACCGCCGTCGGTGCGGACACTGCACTGGCCGGCATCCAACGACTGGTGGCCGAAGCACAGGAATCGCACGGGCGTGCGCAAGCCCTGGCCGACCGATTCGCGGCGCTGTTGTTCTACGTCGCCACCAGCACGGCCATCATCACGTTCCTGGCCTGGTTGCTCGTCGGAGACACCAACGAAGCCATCATTCGCACCGTCACCGTGCTGGTCATCGCCTGCCCACACGCGCTCGGCCTGGCCATCCCGCTCGTCATCTCCATATCCAGTGCCCAAGCTGCCAAGAACGGCATTCTCGTCAAGGACCGCTTGGCGCTGGAGCGCATGCGCACCATCGATGCCGTGCTGTTCGACAAGACCGGCACGCTCACCAAAGGTCAGCACGCCGTCACCGGCGTTGCCGGCGCCGGCGTCACCGAGGACGAAGTGCTCCGTCTCGCGGGCGGTATCGAAGGCGACAGCGAGCACCCCCTGGCTCGAGCCATCGTCAACGCCGCCAAGGCCAAGGGCGACGTCGCTCGTGCCGAGGACTTCAGGGCAGTGACAGGGCGGGGCGTCGAAGCCACCATCGATGGTCGGCCCTACGCCGTTGGCGGCCCGGTCTTGCTTCGCGAACGCAAGCTCACCGAACCGAGCGAGCTCCGCCAGAACGTCGAGCAGTGGAAGGCTCGAGGAGCCGCCGTGCTGTACCTCGTCGAAGGCGAGCGCATCATCGGTGCGATGGCACTCGAGGACGAGATACGGCCGGAAGCCCGGGCCGCCGTCGCCGAGTTGCGCCGCCTCGGACGCCGTGTCGTCATGATCACCGGCGATGCCCGCCAAGTCGCCGAATCCGTCGGCCGTGAACTCGGCGTCGACGAGGTGCTGGCCGAGGTCCTACCCGAAGACAAGTCGGCCAAGGTCGCCGAGCTGCAAGCCAGAGGCCTCTCGGTCGCCATGGTGGGCGACGGTGTCAACGACGCACCCGCACTGGCACAAGCTGACGTCGGGCTGGCCATCGGCGCGGGTACCGACGTCGCCATCGAATCGGCCGGCGTTGTCCTCGCCTCCAGCGACCCGCGCTCGGTCGTATCGGTCATCACGCTGTCCAGAGCCAGCTACCGCAAGATGGTGCAGAACCTCGCCTGGGCGGCCGGTTACAACCTGCTGTCACTCCCGCTGGCCGCCGGAGCGCTCGCCTGGGCCGGCATCAACATGCCCCCGGCAATAGCTGCCGTCTTCATGAGTCTCAGCACCATCGTGGTGGCGGCCAACGCCCAGCTCCTACGCCGAGTCGACCTCCGACCGGCGCCCATCGAAAACCAATAGATGCTGGTACATCCACCTCAGCGCCACCGCGGAACCGGGCTG
>JBKJKR010000203.1:0-5509 GCA_046597135.1 Acidimicrobiales bacterium
GCCTGATCGAGTCTCGTCGTTCGCCAGGACCGGCCCTGCTCCGTCATCACGACAGCGTGCTCGGCTGTCTTCGTGGCAACGGGTTCAGGATCGAGCTCGCCTCGCACGCGTTCTCCGCGATCGACGCCTACGTCCATGGGTTCGTGCTGACCGAGCTCAGCCTGCCGTTCGAAGCCGACGAGGGCGCAGAAGGATTCGTCGAGTCGATCCGGCACCTGCTTCCGGCCGACGAGTATCCGCATCTGGTCGAGATGATCACGGCGCAGGTGGTCGGACACGGGTACGACTACGCCGACGAGTTCGAGTTCGGGCTCGACCTCATTCTCGACCGGCTCGAGCAGCACCTCGCTCGTCACTCGTGATCGATGGGCGCCACAGGATCGCGACGCCGCCCGCCGCCGCGGCGAGGCTGCCGACGAGGACGCCGATCACGGCTTGGTCACGGAGCAGCGGGTCGTCGAAGGCCAGCGACGCCAACAAGATGGCGACGGTGAAGCCGACGCCGGCCACGCAGGCCAATCCGACGATGTGGCGGAAGTCGGCACCCGCGGGTAGCAGGCCGACTCGCAGCTTGACCGCGATCCAAACCGCGGCGCTGATCCCCACGGTCTTGCCGAGCACGAGGCCGGCGATCACGCCGAGCGTCACCTTCGAGCCCATTGCATCGGCGAACGACGACGGACTCAGTTGGACGCCGGCGTTCGCGAACGCGAACAACGGAAGTATGACGAAGCTGGTCCAGGGATGCAGTCGGTGTTCGAGCCACTCGATGACCGATACCGAACCGCGGGCCAAGGCGATGGTGCGGTGCGCGGCGTCGGTGCTCGACACATCGCTGAGCTCTTCGCCCACCTCCTCGGCGTCGAAGTACTCCTCCGAGTAGTGCGGTCGCACTGGGCACAGGAGGCCCATGACCACGCCGGCGATGGTCGCATGGATGCCGGCCTCGTGCAGCAACAGCCACATCGCGAGGCCCGCGATCACGTACCAGCCGATGCTGCGAATCCCGAGTCGGCGCATGCCCACGACCGCGGCCACGACGGCGATTGCGCCGCCGAGGTACCACAGGTTCGTGTCGTCGCTGTAGAACACCGCGATCACGATGATCGCACCGATGTCGTCGACGATGGCGAGTGCCAGCAGGAACACCTTCATCGCCGGGGTCACCCGCGAGCCCAGCGCAGCAACCAAGGCGATGGCCATTGCGATGTCGGTCGCCATCGGCACGCCCCATCCACGGACGCCCGGCGTGCCGATCGTGATGAGTGCGAAGATCGCCGCAGGGACGATCATTCCTCCGACCGCGGCAATGGCCGGCAGCGCGGCGCGGCGCGGGTCGCGCAACTCGCCGTCGACGAGCTCGCGTTTGATCTCGAGACCGACTACCACGAAGAACAGCGCCATCAGGCCGTCGCTGACCCAATGGCGCAGGTCCATCGACAACGTGTGCCCGGCCACGGTGACGCCGAGCTCCGACGCCCAGAGCGACCGATAGGCGCCGTCCCATGGCGAGTTGGCCCACACGAGCGCGACGACCGCAGCCAACAGCAACAAGATCGCCGAGGCGGTCTCGCGGGCCAAGAAGTCGGCGAGTGGCCGCAGTGGAACCGGGCGTTGTTCACCGGGTCGGTGTTCGAGAACGCGGGAAGTGGTTGAACTGGCGGGACGCGACACGTTGGGGCCTCTCGGGCGACGAGAACTCAATCGCCGACCAGACTTCCCGGCACACCAGGCGTCCATGATACAACGTCGGGCCCGCCGCCTCGCCCAACTCCGCCCGATTCGGCTCACGTCTGCCGATGCGGTAGACCGATTCCGTGACAGCGACGGTAAGGCAAGCCCGTGCCTGAGGGCGTCGACGCAGAGCATCGACCGGGTGCGGCGCAGCGTGCCGCGCCCGGCGCGCTTTGGTGCCGAGCGTGGGCGGCGCCCGCGTTGGTCTTCTTCACCTCGGCCGCCGTGCTGATCCTCGAGATCCTCGCCGGCCGCTTGGTCGCGCCCTACGTCGGGGTTTCACTCGATACCTACACAGGAATCATCGGCACGGTGCTCGCAGGCATCGCGGCGGGCAGCTGGATCGGTGGCTGGGTTGCGGATCGTCGAGATCCGGTTCAGCTGATCGGTCCCGTCCTGATCTTGGCGGGCGCGGCGGCGTTGCTGTCACCGCCGGTGATCTCTGCGCTCGGTCCCGGCGTCGCTCGGTCGGGAGGTGGACCGGCGGGCATCGTCCTGTTGGCGGCCGCGGCGTTCGTGTTGCCAACGGCGTTGTTGAGCGCGGTCGCCCCCATGGCCGCCAAGCTCCGACTGACCTCGATGACCCAGACCGGCGCGGTGGTCGGTGGCCTGTCGGCGGCCGGCACCGCCGGAGCACTGCTCGGGACGTTCCTCACCGGGTTCGTGCTCGTCGGCGCCTTTCCCACTCGAGCGATCGTCACTGCGGTCGGCGCGCTCCTGGTCGTGACCGGTGTGACGATCTCCCTGGCGGCGCGGCGCCGACCGAGCCCCGCTCAGCTCGCGGGGCTCGTGCTCGTCGCCGCGCTTTCGCAGACCACTTCGTCACCCTGCCAAGAGGAGACTGCGTACTACTGCGTCACGGTGTTGAACGATCCGGCACGCGCATCCGGTCGGGTCCTCCTCCTCGACAACCTGCGGCACAGCTATGTCGACCTGCAAGATCCGACGCACTTGGAGTTTCGCTACTCGCGACTGTTCGCGCAGGTGATCGACTCGACCATGAGGTCTGGGTCGGTGCGTGCGTTGCACATCGGCGGCGGCGGGTTCACCTTGCCGCGCTGGCTCGCCGCCACGCGACCAGGCACATCGAGCACGGTGCTCGAACTTGATTCCGAGATCGTCGCCATCGCCGAGGACCGACTCGGACTAACGACCGGTCCGATGCTTCGGGTCCGCACTGGAGACGCGCGCCAGAACATCTCGCGCGAACCGGCCGGCGGGTACGACGTGGTTCTCGGCGACGCGTTCGGTGGCCTGTCGGTTCCTTGGCATCTGACCACGACCGAGATGATCGTGCTCATCGAGCGGGTGCTGTCTCCGCACGGCGTGTACGTGCTCAACGTGATCGACGGATCCCCGCAGCGATTGGTGCGTGCCGAGCTCGCGACACTGCGCTCGGTGTTCGAGCACGTTGCGCTCATCGCGCCACCGGACGGCGCGAGCGGCAATCATGTGCTCGTTGCGAGCAACAGGCCCCTGACGCTCGGCGCGGTTGAGCCGAGCGAAGGAGTGGTCATTGCGGCCGCGGCGCTCGACCAGTTCATCGGAGGCGCCCGCGTGCTGAGCGACGATCGGGCTCCGGTCGATCAGCTGCTCACCCGGAACTGACTTCCGCACTCGTCGGACAGGCCGAGAGCAGCGGCGTACGCTTCCGAGGCTCGACCGTCGACAGGGGATCGCCGTGGCTGCTGTGCCGGAACTGCTCGCTGATTGCGTGGATCGCATCAATGACGTCGACTCGCACGAGATGCTGCCGGCCGAGCTGTGGGTCGACGCCTTCGGCGAGCCGGCGGCGGTGCTCGCGCAACGATTCATCGACGGGCGAGACCCGGCCGATCCTGGATACTGGAGCATCCCCGGATGCACGGCCGACGTCGCGCCGGTCGCCGAGGCCACGGTGTGGACCGCCAAGGGACCAACTGCGCCCGGAGCGATCGACCCGAAGCGCCGGAGCGCGGTGCTCGATGCCATGGGCGTACGCCGTCAACTGATGTTCCCGACCTCCATCGGGCACTGCGCGGCGTTCATCCGCACGTATCCCGAGGGGGCCGGCCAGTTCGACGGCATCACGACCGACCGTCGGGGCTACGCCCAAAGGCTGTTCGCGGCGTACAACCGCTGGGCCGCCACTCGCGCCGTGGGCGACGACCGCGTGCGCCCGGTGTTCGTCCTGTACGGCGACACGCCTGCGGAGCTGCTCGACGTCGCCGAGCATGCCGCGGCCTCCGGCGCCCGAGCGGTGGTGATGCTCAGCGGCGAGCCGCCGGCCGGCCGCTCGCCCGCGCATCCTGATCACGATCCGCTCTACGAACTGTTGGCCGCGCAGGACATCGCGCTCACGGTTCACCTCGGCAGCGAAGGCGGGTTCGTCGCGACCACCACGTGGCGCGAGGCGCCGGCCTTCGACGGGTATCGCATCTCTGGGGAGTTCACCGGCGACCCCTGGACCCGCTCCACGATGCACTTGGCCGCGCAGAACATGACCATGACCATGATCACCGGCGGTGTGTTCGACCGACACCCGCGTTTGCGCTTCGGCGTCATCGAACTGGGCGCGCACTGGGTGGGCCCGCTCGCCGAACTGCTCGATCTGTGGGCCGACAACAGCCAGGCGATCTCCCGCGACGGGATCCGAGCCTCCGATCTGCAGCGCAAACCTTCCGACTACCTGCGTTCCAACGTGCGGGTCACCCCGTTCGTGTTCGAACCGGTCGACACCTACCTCGACCGATACGACCTCGACGACGTGTTGTGCTTCTCGACCGACTACCCCCACGTCGAGGGCGGTTGCGATCCGCTGGGCCGCTTCTCGTCCTTGCTCGAACGCCACGGGCGCGACGTGGTCGAGAAGTTCTTCGTGAGCAACGGAGCGTTCCTGCTTCCCGACTGAGCCCGATCGACGCCTTTGTGGCAGCTGTGGCCGGCGCGCTACCGTCCACGCACATCTCGTGTCGCTCTGGACCTTGGCGACGTACCGACTTCGGACACGTCCAAAGGTTGAGCTCATGGCGGACCACCAACTCCTTCGACGGATCCTCGACATGCCGGAGAGCACGGTCGACACCGCGGTCACCGTCGCACAGATGCAACTCGGCAACCGGCCGATGCCTCGGGGAGGATTCGACGCTTGTGCTTCTCGGCGGAAGCAGACGCCGTGACCAGGGTCTTCGTCGTGGCCGTGGGCGTCGATGTGCTCCGCCCGTCGGAGGCCGATGAGATCACTTGCTGCTGGCGAGCATCCCGCTGCTCCTGTCGGGGTTCACGCACATCGTGCGCTGGGGCATCGGCAACCTCGTGGCCGTCGTCGTGCTCGCCGTGTTGACCCTGGCGGCGCGGATCAACCGTCGCGCATCGAGGAGCACTTGTGACGAACCTGTCAGCGGCCAACGATGAGTCGCCCACTGCGCCCGGCGCGTCGCAATCTTCGCAGTGGGCCGTGCCGCTCCGAGTCGGTCTCGTGGGGACGTTCCCGCCTCGTGCGTGTGGACTGGCGACGTTCACGGCCGATGTCGCCACGTCGCTGCGGTCGATGGGCGACGATGTCGTCGTCACGGCGTTGGTCGACGCAGTGAGCGACGTTGCTCCAGGTGCCACCTATCGGCTGGTGCAATCGGGTCAGGCCTCGGCAAGGTCGGTGGCCTCGGAGCTGTCGAGGGACACTGACGTGGTGCTCGTGGAGCACGAGTTCGGGATCTTCGGCGGCGAGACCAGCGTGCTGGGTGCGTTCACCCGCGCGTTGACCGTTCCCTACGTGATCGCTCGCTCGAGATGCAAG
>JBKJKR010000309.1:0-4986 GCA_046597135.1 Acidimicrobiales bacterium
GCTTTCGCCCTCACTCGTTGCGCTCGCTCCGCTCGCTCCACTCTGTTCGGGGGAGTTGTCCGGTGCGGCCTACGGCCGCGCTCGTAGTTTCTCGTCCGACCGGCAAAGCCGGATCGAACGAGGGTCGAGGGGGGCATGCGCCGCCCCTCGGGCACCCCCGGCCCACGCCCGCCTCCGGCGGCGTGTTGGCCCGTCGCGACGCAGCTCGATCCGCACGGCGAAGCACGTGCGGGAGGGGGAGGGTGAGGGGGAACGCTCCGCGTGCCCCCTCACCCTGTGTCGAGCTGGCCCCGCCGGTCGACACAGAAATAGTGAGGCGCCGCAGGCGCCGCAGGCGCTGCGAGTCAGCTCGGGCGAACGGAGTGACCGAGCGCAGCGAGGGAACGAGTGAGCCCGATCCCCGTCAGGGGAGCCTTTGGAACCAGGCGAGTGAGCCGAGTGCGGTGACCATGGCCGCGAGGAGGGCGAGGCCGACGAACCAGCCGACGATGGAGCGTTGCTCCTCGACGTAGCCGACCGAGCTGCCGATGCCTTGGTAGACCTCTTTGAGCTCGGCGGTGGTCTCGGCGTCGTAGGCGGTGCCGCCGGAGTCGTTGGCGATCTTGGCCAGTGCTTCGCGGTCGGCGGGCACGGCGACGGGTGTGCGTTCACTCGGCAGGGTGATGGTGCCGTCGGGTGTGCCGAAGGCGATGGTCGACACGGTGATGCCGGCTTCGGCGGCGCGTGCGGTGGCGAGCTCGTCGGGTGTGCCGTAGGTGGTCTTGCCGTCGGACATGACGATGATCACTGCGGGCGGAGGCGTTCCTTCCTCGTCGGCCGGGACCGACTTGATGGCATCGAGGCTGGCGACGATGGCATCGCCGATGGCCGTGCCTTCACCCAGCTGCAGCGTGTCGATCGCGGCGAGGATCTGCTGGTGGTCCTTGGTCGGGCTGACCTTGACGACGGCGGTGCGGCTGAAGGACACCAGGCCCACGTTGAACTTGGCCGGGAGCTCGTCGAGGAACGCCTTCGCCGCTTCCTTGGCGCCTTCGATGCGGGACGGTGCTACGTCGGTGGCCTGCATCGACAACGACACGTCGATGGCGAGCATCACCGTCGCGCGCTCGCGGGGCACCCGCTCGACGCGCTGGGGGCCGGCGAATGCCAACACCTGCAGGCCGATGCACACGAGGAACCCTGCGGCCACCACGTGGCGGCGGATGCCCGGCCCCTTGGGCGCCACCTTGTCGAGCAGCGCGAGGTTGGTGAACCGCACGGCGTACTTGCGGCGCGTGAACTGCACCGCCACGTACGCCGCGAGCAGACCGGCGACCGCGGCGAGGAGCCACAGCCGGACTGGTTCGGAGAACTCGATCGCGAGTGTCACTTGCTGACCTTCACTTCCATGCGCTTGCGGCGGAGTACCACGAATCGGATGATGTCGAGCAGCCAGTCGCTGTCGGTGCGCAGGACCAAGTGGTCGGCACCGGCGGATCGCACGGCACGGGCATGGGCCTCGCGCTGCTCACGGGCGGCGGTGGCATAGCGAGTGCGCAGCTTGGCGCTACGGGTGTTGACCTCGCGGAGCCGGCCCGTCTCGGGGTCGACCAACGACAACGTGCCCACGTCGGGAAGCTCGAGCTCACGCGGGTCGATCACTTCGATGACGAGCACGTCGTGGCGCACGGCGACCCGGGCGAGCTCGCGTTCCCAACCTTCGGGAGCGAGGAGATCGCTGACCACCACGGCGAGGCCGCGCCGATGGGCGGGCGACATGAGGCGGCGGATGCCTTTCGCGAGGTCCGCGTCCTCGGTGCTGTCACGACGCGGCGCGTTCTGCATGCGGTTGAGGATGGACATCAGAGGGGCGCGGCCCTGACGGGCCGGCAGCTCGACGATGCCTCCGGGTTCGACGAGCACGGCGCCGAACCGGTTGCCGACCCGCGCGGTGAGGAACCCGATCGCCGCGACCGCGCTCAACGCAAGGTCACGCTTTTCGATGTCGGTGGTACCGAAGTCGAGGCTGGCCGATTGGTCGACGCACACCCAGGTCTCAAGCTCGCGATCCGCGATGGATTCGCGGATGTGGGGCTCCTGGGTCCGCGCGGTGACGTTCCAGTCGATGCGCCGGACGTCGTCACCGGCCTGGTATGCGCGGGTCTCGCCGAGCTCGCTTCCGTGGCCCGGTATCAGGCCGCGGTAGTCGCCCTGCAGCAGACCGTCGAGCTTGCGCGACACACGCAGCTCGAGGCGCCGCAGCACCTCGCGAGACGCCTCGACCGTCATGCGGTGCGCCAGTTGTCGCCGGCGTCGGCGCGTGGGTTGTCGATGTGCTGCGCGCGGACCGGGTCCTGCGACGGCGAGATGCGCGGCGCCGGCACGGTCGACAGCACGCGGGCGAGCACGTGGTCGGTGGACACGTCGCGGGCCAGCGCCTCGTAGGAGAGCACGAGACGGTGCCGCATGATGTCGGGCGCCACGTCGAACACGTCCTGCGGCAGGGCATAGGTGCGACCGCGCAGCAGCGCGAGCGCCCGGCCGGCCCGCACCAGGCCCAGCGACGCACGGGGGCTCGCGCCGTACCCGATGAGCTCGCCCAGGTCGTGCAGGCCGAAGGTGGCCGGCTCGCGGGTGGCGAGCACCAGGTTGACCGCGTAATCGATGACCCCGCGGTCGACGTACACCGAGTCGGTGGCGTCCTGGAGCCGCTTGACGAGGCCGGCGTCGAGGATCTGACGCGGCACCGGTGCGCGCACACCCATGCGCTGCACGATGGCCACCTCCTCGGCGGGGGAGGGGTAGCCCACGACCACCTTCATGAGGAAGCGGTCGCGTTGGGCCTCGGGCAGCGGGTACACGCCCTCGCTCTCGATCGGGTTCTGCGTGGCCATCACGAGGAACGGGTCGGGGGCGGGGAAGGTCCGTCCGCCGATCGACACCTTCTGCTCGGCCATGACCTCGAGCAGCGCCGATTGCACCTTCGCCGGCGCACGGTTGATCTCGTCGGCGAGGACGAAGTTCGCGAACACCGGACCGAGCTCGATGTCGAACGTCTCGGACGACGCCCGGTAGATGCGGGTACCCACGATGTCGGCCGGCAGGAGGTCGGGGGTGAACTGCAATCGGGCGAACGTGCCGCCGGTCACCCGCGCCAGCGTCTCGACGGCGAGTGTCTTCGCGACGCCCGGAACGCCTTCGAGCAGGCAGTGGCCCCGCGCGAGCAGGCACACCATCAACCGTTCGATGACGCGGTCCTGGCCGACGATGACCTTCTTGATCTCGAACAGCGCGGCCTCGATGGTCTTCGAGCGCTCGGCGTCGTTGCTCAGGTCGGGTAGGTGGGCGGGCGATTCGGGATGACGCGTCGGGCCGGTGGCGGAAGGGGGAGTCGGCGGGGTGATCGCTTCGTCGAAGGACATCGGCTCGTGGTGCTCCTGTGGGGACGGTCCGCCCAGTGAACCACCCCCAGGTGAAGCTCGACATAAAGGTCGCCCGGCGTGAGCAGGTTCTTCCCGAATCCTCACCTTCGTCCACCCGCTGGGTGACGCGCTCGGCGCGCGCCGAGCGCGCTGCCCGATGAATGGGTCGCGCCGCGCGGTACCGTCGCGTCGTGCGCATATTGGTCGTCGACGACGAGGAAGACCTCGCCCAAGCCATCGGTCGTGGTCTGCGGCGCGAGGGGTATGCCATCGACCTCGCGTTCGACGGCGAGGATGCGCTGGCCAAGGCCGCGGTCAACGCATATGACCTGATCTGTCTCGACCTCACCATGCCCGACATCGACGGGCTCGAGGTGTGTCGCCGACTGCGCGAGAGTCCGAGCCCCGGCGAGCCACCACGGGTGCTCATGCTCACGGCCCGCGACACGATCGACGACCGCATCGCCGGACTCGACTCGGGCGCCGACGACTACCTCGTCAAACCGTTCGCGTTTGGCGAGCTCGCGGCGCGCGTGCGTTCGTTGTTGCGTCGCGAGGCGGGCAAGTCCACGTCGGTGCTGCACGTCGGGCCACTCGAGCTCGACACGGCCCGCCACATCGCTCGACGCGGCGCACGCGTGCTCGACCTCACCGCGAAGGAGTTCGCACTTCTGCGCTACTTCATGGCCCACGCCGGTTCGGTGGTCTCCCAAGAGGAGCTGCTCGAGCACGTATGGGACGAGCACGCCGATCCGTTCACGAACACCGTTCGGGTCACCGTGGGTACGTTGCGTCGCAAGGTCACCATCGAGGGCGAGGATGCGCTCATCGAAACGGTCATCGGCCGCGGCTACAAGCTCCTCGACGTCGAAGCTGTGCCATGAGCTCTCGCTCCAAGTCCTTCGTGGAGCGGCTGCCCCCGTGGATGGGATCGATCCGCGTCCGGCTCACCGTTCTCTACTCGGTCGTGCTCTTCGGGCTGGCCGGGTTCGTGGTGCTCGGCATCTACGCCGGCGTGTCGCGCACCCTGCACGACCAGCGGCCGATCGCTCGTGGCGAGCCCACGCTCATCCGCATCAATGGCGGCCCGCCGCAGCTGGTCGAGTTCGTCGACATGGAGGACTTCGCCGCAGCCGTGCAATCCGAGGCGAACGAACGGGCGCTCGAGAAGCTGCGCGAGTACTCGTTCACCGCGTTGGGGTTGCTGTTCGTCGGCAGCCTGGGCGTCGGCTACTTCGTCGCCGGTCGCGTCCTTCGCCCCATCGGTCGCATCACCAACGTGGCGCGCGACATCCAGGCCACCGACCTGTCACGGCGCATCGACATGAGCGGCCCGAACGACGAGCTGCACCAGCTCGCCGACACGTTCGACGCGATGCTCGCCCGCCTCGACGCAGCCTTCGAGAGCCAGCGCCGCTTCATCCACGAGGCCTCGCACGAGTTGCGCAATCCGCTCGCCGTCATCCGCACGAACCTCGAGGTGGTGCTGTCGGATCCCGACGCGAACGCCGACGATCTGCGCGAGGTCGGCATCGTCGTGCGGCGCACCGCCGAGCGCATGTCCACCCTCGTCGACGACCTGCTG
>JBKJKR010000377.1:0-5052 GCA_046597135.1 Acidimicrobiales bacterium
CACCCATGGCAAACGGCGTCGGGCCCCCCCGCGATCCCTTCGAGGGATTGTCGTTCGGCGGCGACCCCGCCGACCGGCGCGAGGAGGGATTGGCGCTTGCCGCGCGATGGCTCGACCACATGGTCGAAACACCTCGCCCGCTCGAGGAGGCGATGACCTGGTTCTGGCACGACCACTTCGCCGTGTCCCTCGGTCAGGTGAAGTCGGCTTTGGCGATGTCGCGTCATGTGTCGCTCCTGCGCGCACATGCGCTCGGGAACTTCGGTGAGCTCGTCGCAGCGGTGAGCGTCGACGCTGCGATGCTCGTCTTCCTCGACGGCGCCACGAGCACCGCTGCTGCCCCGAACGAGAACTTCGGTCGCGAACTGCTCGAGCTGTACACGGTCGGCGTCGGCAGCTTCACGGAGGCCGATGTGCGCGTGGCGGCCGCCGCGCTGACGGGTTGGGTCGTTCGGCCCCGCGAGCAGTTCGCCACGACATTCGTGCGCTCGCGCCACGATGCCACGCCGCGTCTGCTGTTCGGCAAGACCGTCAACGATGTGGCCACCGTGGTCGATGCCGCGGTGCACCATCCGGCGTGCGCGTCGTTCATCGCCCGGAAGCTCGCGTCGTGGTTCCTCGGGCCCGACCGTGACGTCGCCCTCGATGCAGGGTTCGCGCAGACGTTCGTCGACAACGATCTCGAGATAGCGCCGCTCGTCCGAGCGATCCTTCAGGCCGGACTCGGCGGCGGCGGCGGCGGCACGGTGTTGGCACCCGTTCCCTGGCTCGTCGCGGCACGACGAGCGCTGGGGGTCGCGCTCGACCCCCGAGTGGCGCATCGCTACCTCGCAAGTGCCGGACAGGCCCCGCTCCTGCCACCGAACGTGGGCGGTTGGCCCGGGCCGGCGGCGTGGCTCGGCTCGTCGTCCACCGCGATGCGCGTGGCGCTCGCGAGTGCGCTCGTCGATCAGTTGCCCCCATCGTCACCCGTGCTCCGGTCGGCGTCCGCCGGCGACCTGGCGAGCCTGGCCACGCTGCTCGGCCTGCCGGGCGGCTTCGGTGCTGCGACGTTCGACGCGCTCGCGGCGTTCGCCACGACCCGGCCCGCCGGCAGGTCTGGCGCCGCGCTCGCCGCGGTCGCTTTGGCGTCACCGGATCTGCTGGTCGCGTGAGGAGGCCACGATGCTGAGCCGACGGAAGTTCTTGGGGATCGCGGGCGGCGTCGCCGCAGGTTCGGCGGCGGGTGGCGTCGCGGCGTGGGCCACGTTGCTCCGCGATCAGGTCGACGACGCGATGGAGCGTGGGGCGAGCGCAGACCCGACGGGAGCGAACCCGGCCATCGCAGCAGCGACGGCGACGAGCAGTGGGCCCACGCTCGATCGGGTGCTCGTGGTGCTCCAGATGGGCGGGGGCAACGACGGTTTGAACACGCTCGTGCCGAGACTCGGCGCCTATCGCGACGCTCGCCCCCAACTTGCACTGCCCGAGGCGTCGCTCGTTGCGTTGCGTGCTCCCGGCTACGCCCTGCACCCGTCGCTCGCCGCACTCGGCACGCGTTGGGACCTCGGGCAGATCGCCGCGCTCCAAGGCATCGGGTTCGCGGCGCAGAGCCGATCCCACTTCGACGCGATGGACGCGTGGTGGGCCGGCACCGACGGCGGCGCGAGCACCACGGGTTGGCTCGGCCGATGGCTCGACGCCACCGAGGCGAAGACGCCGAACCCGCTGCGATCCATCTCGCTCGGCACGGGTGCGCCGGCGCTGAGCGGTGTGCGCTCGCTGCCGACCGTGGTCCTCGATCCCGCACAGTTCGCGCTGCGGCTCCCGCGATCCACCGATGCGGCTGCAGTCACCGCCGCGTTCCTCGCGACTGCCGCCCCCGCGTCGGCATCCCGGTGGGTCGCCGCCGCGCAAGCGTCGATCCCGTCCACGCTCGAGGCGATCGCGCTGATGCAGCGCGCCCTCGAGCCGGGCGCGTCGGGCACGCCCACGACCGACGCTCCGGCCGACAGCGCCACCGGTCTGCTGCAAGCCGCCGCAGGGATCATCGAGCTCGGCGTCGGAACTCGGGTGATCCTCGTGGGCATGAACGGCTTCGACACCCACGCGGGTCAACTCGATCGCCACGCCGAGCTGCTCGCCGACCTCGCGCTCGGGACCACGGCCTTCTTCGATCGGCTGGAGGCGAGCGGTCACGGCGACGACGTGATGCTGCTCACCACGAGCGAGTTCGGTCGCCGCGTCGCAGAGAACTCGTCGGCGGGCACCGACCACGGACTCGCCGGCCTCCAGTTCGTCATGGGCCGCGGGGTGAAGGGCGGGCGAGTGGTGGGGGAGCCGTCACTCGATCAGCTCGTCGACGGCGACATGCCGATCGGCATCGACGCGCGGTCGTTGTATGCCGTCGGCCTCGACTGGCTCGGCGGGCCGACCGATGAGCTCCTCGGCGGAACGTTCGACCGGTACGGCTTGCTCTGACGGCAGCCGGACTCAGCCGAGATCGTCCTCGGTGAGCTCGATGTCCCACCGATCGAGGCAATCACTGCACCGGTAAGCGACGACGTCGCCGGCCTCGAAGCCTTCCTCGGGTTCATAGGAGAGCAGGTGGCACTCGCCGCCGCAGTCCACACAGATGATCCGCTCGGGTGCACCCATGAGCGAACCCTACCGGTGCGCCGGGCGTGTGACCCGAGCCGTTCGCGGCGCATACTGCGCCGATGCGCATCGTGGCCGGCACCGCCCGCGGGCGAAAGCTCATCGCCCCTGACAGCCCGACAACCCGCCCGACGAGCGACCGCGTCCGCGAAGCGATGTTCAACACGCTCTACAGCCTCGACGACGCGGTCGATGGTGCCATCGTGGTCGACCTGTTCGCCGGCAGCGGTGCGCTCGGACTCGAGGCGCTGTCGCGCGGTGCGGCGCATGTCACGTTCGTCGAGCGCGACCGGCAAGCGCTGCCGGTGCTCGAGCGCAACATCGACGGGACCGGCTCCGATCGGGGCGCGGTCACCGTGGTGCGGGCCGACGCCATCGATTGGCTCCGGACCGCGGCGTGGTCGCGCGCCCCCGGCCACGAGCCGGGGGAGCGGACGCCGGCCTTCGACATCGCGCTGCTCGACCCGCCCTACGACTTCGACGATTGGACCACGCTGTTGTCCCTCGTGCCGGCGACCCTCGTGGTCATCGAGAGCAACCGTGACGTCACGACAAGCCTCGCCGAGGCCGGACCGTGGGAGATCATCCGGCATCGGCGTTATGGCGGAACCGTGGTAACAATGGTCCGGCGTCTTCCACCGGCCCTGAACAAGCGGGAGTGCAGAAGTTGACCGTCGTGCTGTATCCGGGGTCCTTCGATCCCGTCCACAACGGGCATCTCGAGATCGTCGAGATCGCAGCGAAGCTCTTCGACCGCGTGGTGGTTGCGGCAATGCGCAACCCGCAAAAAGGTGAGCCGTTGTTCAGCCTCGACGAGCGCGAGGACATGCTGCGCGAGTGCTTCGCACACCTCGACAACGTGTCGGTCACCATGTTCTCCTCGCTCGTGGTCGACCTGGCCCAAGAAGTCGAAGCGGACTTCATCGTCAAGGGCCTCCGCGCCGTCTCCGACTTCGAGAGCGAGCTCCAGATGGCGCAGATGAACAACGCCATCTCCGGCGTGCACACGTTGTTCATCCCCTCGGCCTCGTCGCGGTCGTTCCTCGCGTCGAAGCTCATCCGCGACATCGCCCGATTCGGTGGCGACATCGATTCGTTCGTCCCCGAACCCGTGGCGAAGCGTCTCAACGCGAAGTACAGCGAACGATGAGCGACCAGGGCGCGACCCCACGACGCGGCAGCGCCGCCGATCAACCCCAAGCCGAGCAGCTGTTGCGTCGCGCGATCGATGTCATCGAAGCGGCGAGGCCGATGCCGTTGTCTTCCGACTCGCGCATCAACAAAGAAGAAGTGCTCGAGCTGCTCAACGAGTCGGTCGATCGGCTCCCCGACGAGCTGCGATCCGCCCGCTGGCTGTTGAAGGAACGCGAGGAGTTCCTGGCGAAGGTCCGCCGCGAAGGCGACGAGATCCTCGAGCTCGCCCGGGCCCGAGCCGAGCGCATGGTCGAGCGCACCGAGATCGTGCGAGCCGCCGAGCAACGGGCCCGCTCCATCGTCGAGTCCGCCGAGTCCGAAGCCCGCCGCATGCGGCACGAGGTCGAGGACTTCTGCGACCGCAAGCTCGGCAGCTTCGAGATCGTGCTGCAGAAGACGTTGAAGCTCGTCGGCCAAGGTCGGGCTCGCATGCAAGGCGTTCCGGCGAACACGCCCGAGAGCGCGTTGCTCAACGCGCAAGCCGAGCCGGTGAAGGCCTCCGAAGCCGAAGCACCCTTCTTCGACCAAGATCGATCGTGAGCACCATCGAGCCGGACGACGTCGCGGACCTTCCATCGGATCCGCAGCTCGTCATCCCGATCGGCGAGGTGACCCGGCGCACCGGGAGCCGCCAGACGTTCGCCGTCCACACCATGCTCGTGGCGCCCACCGTCGCGGGCATCCTCGTTCCCGACGCCGAGCCGGTCACCGGCCAACTCGAGCTCGAGTCCGTCCTCGACGGCATCGTGGTCACCGGCACGCTCGTCGCTCCGTGGGTCGGGGAGTGCCGCCGCTGCCTCGACCCGATCCACGGCACCGTGGCCATCCCCGTGCGCGAACTGTTCGAGTCGCACGCCACCCCCGGGGACAGCTATCCCATCGACGGCGACGACATCGACCTCAACCCGCTGGTGCGTGACGCCGTCCTTCTCGCGCTGCCGTTGTCGCCGTTGTGCCGTGACGACTGCCCGGGCCCGGACCCCGAACGCTTCCCCACGGCGGTCGAGGACATCCCGGCCGACACACCGGTGGCGCCCCGCACCGACGACCGTTGGGCGGCGCTGTCCGAGCTGCGCTTCGACGACTGAACACCCCTCGGTGTGCGGCAACCGGCTCGGTTGCCGCTAACATTCCCGCTTCGTGCCTGGGCGTCTGTGCCCTCCGCTCATTCATCGAAACTCTCCAGGGAACCGCCATGCCCGTTCCGAAGAAGAAGAAGTC
>JBKJKR010000388.1:0-6299 GCA_046597135.1 Acidimicrobiales bacterium
CCACAAGGTCCGCATCAACTACTACCCCCCGCGCGGCGACAACAAGGAGGGCTGGGACAACATCGACATCTTCGGGTGGCTCGGCTACCCGATGCAGATCAAGGTCGACTTCCTGTGCCGCGACTCGATCCTCGCCGCACCCCTCGCCCTCGATCTCGTGCTGTTCAGCGACCTCGCGCAGCGCGCCGGGCTCGGTGGCATCCAGGAGTGGCTGAGCTTCTATTACAAGTCGCCCCAGCACGCGAAGGGCTTGTACCCCGAGCACGACCTGTTCATCCAGCTCACCAAGCTCAAGAACACCCTGCGCTGGATGATGGGCGAAGACCAGATCACCCACCTCGGCATGGAGTACTACCTCGAGGACTGAGGGTCTCGGCGTTCTGGGAAACCCGATGCATGATGCAACGATCTTGTAGCGTGGCGTGCGCATGGGGGCGAAGCGGGACGACGGACAACAGGACACGCCCGATCTCCGACACGCGTATCTGGTGCTGGCCGTGGTGGGGCTCACCGGGTTCCAGACCTCGATGGCGCTCAGCATCATCTTCGTCGCCTACCCCGAGATCCGTCAGGCCTTCCCCGACTCGAGCCCCGTCGAGCTGTCGTGGGTGCTCAACGTGTTCAGCATCGTCGGCGCGCCCACCATGGTGCTCGGCTCCGCGTTCTCCGAGCGCATCGGTCGCAAGCGCGCCATGTTGCTCGGCGTCGCCGGGTTCACCGCGGCCAGCGTGCTCGCCGCGCTCGCACCGACCCCGATCTGGATCATCGGCGCACGTGGCCTCATGGCCCTCGCCGCGTCGCTGATCCTCCCCGTCAGCGCCGCGCTCATCCTCCGAGAGTTCCCGGCGTCGCATCGCGGCATCGCCATGGGCACGTGGTCGGCCGCGGGCGGCATCGCCGGCGCGCTCGGGCCGTCGCTCGGTGGGTGGCTCGTCGACAACGGCGGGTGGCAGTGGGCGTTTTGGATCAACGTGCCGATCGGCATCCTGAGCCTCATCGCCGGCGCGGTCGTGCTGCGCGAATCGCGAGAGGACGAACGGCGCCCGTTGCCCGATGCGTTCGGCGCACTGTTGCTCATGGTCGGCGTGGGCACGCTGGTCTTCGGGCTCGTGCAGACCCGGGAATGGGGATGGGGCGACCCGCGCGAACTGGCCGCGCTGGTCATCGGAACATCGCTCATCGCCGCGCTGATCGTGCGGTCGCGTCGTCACCCCGAACCGATCCTGCGACTCGAGCTCTTCGCCATCACGCCGTACCGCTTGGGCAACGCCATGATGTTGTTCTTCTCGCTGAGCTTCTTCGGCTTCCAGTTCGTAAGCCTCCAACTCCTCACCGGTCCGTGGGGCTACGACCTCACGACAGCCGGCCTGCTCGCCACGCCGATCTTCTTATGCATCGCGTTCATGGGGCCGGTGTCGGGCCGCTTCTCCGACCGGTTCGGCAACTGGCTCCTCGCGCCGTGCGCCCTCGTGTGGGTGCTGTCGCTCGCGGTGTTCGCCGTGCTGATCGACGGTGAGCCGAACATGGTGCTGTGGTGGATCTTCGTCGTGGTCGGCGGCATGGGCAGTGGTTTCGTGTGGGGCGCGTTGTTCGCGATGATCATGAAGAGCGTGCCGCCCGCCGACTTCTCGAACGGCGCCAGCGTCACCCAGACGCTGCAGCGCATCGGGAACGCACTCGGTGTCGCCGTGATGGTCACCGTGCTAAGCGCGACCCTCACGAAGGGCTCGATCGAATCGTTCCCGAGCGCCTTCGTCGTGCTGGCGGTGCTCGGGCTCATCGCCACGATCATCGGCCACGGCGCATCACGGGCCACCGACCGCGCCGGCACCCGACCGCCGGCCCACGAACCCGTGACCACGGCGTAACGTCGGCGCTCGTGTCGACCGTGCACGTCCTCGCCAACCCTGCAGCGCGCAAGGGTCGCGGCGCGGCGCACTACGCGAAGGTCCTCGACGCGTTGCGCGCCCACGGCGCGCCGTTCACCGAGCTCAGCGCGACCACGGCGACCGATGCTCGCGCCGCGTTGCGCGCCGTGGTGTCCCGACCCGAGGCACGCGTCCTCCTCGTGGGTGGCGACGGACTCGTGCACCTCGCCCTGCAGGAGGTCGCCACCACCGATTGTGTGCTCGGCATCATCCCCGCCGGATCCGGCAACGACTTCGCCCACGCGCTCGGACTCGACCGCGGCTCGCTCGACACGCAGGTGGCCCGGGCGCTCGAAGACGCACGGGCACTCGACGCGATCCGGGCCGGCGCCACGTGGGTGGCGTCGGTGGCCACCGTGGGGTTCGCGGCAGCCGTGAACGCCCGGGCCAACGCGCTGCGATGGCCGCGTGGCGGTGCGCGCTACACCGTCGCCACGTTCGCGGTGTTGCCGCACCTGAAGGCCGTTTCGCTGGTGCTCGAGCTCGACGGTGAGGCCATCCCGGTGGTGACCACGATGCTGGCCATCGCCAACACGCCGTACTTCGGCGGCGGCATGAACATCTGCCCCGACGCCCGACCCGACGACGGTTTGCTCGACATCGCGGTCATCGGCGACGTCCAACCATTCGCCATGTTGCGGGTCTTCCCCCGCGTGTTCCGTGGCACGCACATCACGCATCCCCAGTGCACGATGCACCGCGCGAAGCGCGTGCGCCTGCTCGCCGCCCGCACCGACCTCTGGGGTGACGGCGAGCTCGTGGGCCCGGCACCCATCGAGCTCGAAGCCGTCACCGGCGCGCTCCGGGTAGCGGGTGCGTCCCCAGGAGGCCGTGGATGACCACGACCGATTGGAACCCGATGCTGCGCGGCGAGTTCGACAAGGAGTACTGGAAGAAGCTCCAACAGTTCGTCGCGCACGAACGCGCGACCACCACGGTGTACCCGCCGGCCGACGCCGTGTTCGCGGCCCTGCACCTCACGCCGTATCACGACACCAAGGTGCTCATCCTCGGCCAGGACCCGTACCACGGCCCGCGCCAGGCGCACGGCCTGTGCTTCTCGGTGCAACAGGGCATCGCACCACCGCCGTCGCTCATGAACATCTTCAAGGAGCTGCGCGCCGACCTCGGCATCGACCCGCCCAACCACGGCTCGCTCGACCATTGGGCCACCCAAGGGGTCCTGCTGCTCAACGCGGTGCTCACCGTGCGCGCCCACCAGGCGAACTCGCATCAGGGAAAGGGATGGGAGCAGTTCACCGACGAGGTGATCGGCCAAGTCGACGCCAAGGAGGACACGGTCGTGTTCATTCTCTGGGGCAGCTACGCGCGCAAGAAGAAGAGCCTGATCACCGGACGCCACCACGTGGTGCTCGAATCGGCGCACCCGTCGCCGTTGTCCGCGCACAACGGCTTCCTCGGCAGCCGCCCGTTCTCGCGGGCCAACGCCGCGCTCGAAGCAGCCGGGCGCGAGCCGATCGACTGGAAGATCCCCGATCGTTGACGCACGACCGGACAACCCTCGTGGCAACTCACCGCCTTTGCCACGAGGTGGAACCAATGTACCAAGATGGCGGCCTCAGATGCGGAGCGCAGGAGCGGACATGACAAACAACTACCCACTCGAGGTTGGCGGGGTCGCCGACTATCCGGTGAAGGTCGGCAGCATGCTGTTGACATTGGTCGACCCGTCGCCCGGGTTCGAGCAGGCCTACAACCGCTGGTACGAGCGCGATCACTACTACGCGGGCTGCATGGTCGGCCCGTACCTGTTCGCGGGCAGCCGCTGGGTGGCCACCCGCGAGCTGAAGGACCTGCGCTGGCCGGTCGGTGACGAAGCCGTCGCCCGCCCCACCGACGCCGGTTCGTACGTCGCCATCTACTGGGTGGAAAAGGGCCATCACGGCGACCACTTCGACGAATGGGCGCGCGATCAGGTGCGCTGGCTCTACGCCGAAGGCCGCGGCTTCCCCGAGCGCCACCACGTGCACACCGTGCTGTTCGATCACCTCGGCGCGGTCTACCGCGACGCCGACCCGGTGCCGGTCGACCTCGCGCTCGACGCGGTCTACGACGGCATCGTGGCCATCTGGTTCGATGCGGCCGAAGGCACCGCCGCCGACCTCCACGCCAAGCTCGCACCGACGCACATGACCAACCTCGTCGCCGATTCGTCGATCGAGATCGCCTCGTCGTGGACACCGTCCGCCGGCGAGAACGATCCGAAGGACGTCCCCATGGATCTCGGCAGCAAGGCCGGCGGACCCGAGCGACTCTGCCAGCTGTTCTTCGTGCGCGGCGACGTGCGGGACGCGGTCGATCGCTTCAAGGCCTACACCGAGCAGATCGAGGCCGCGGGTCTCGCGACCACGCACCTCGTCGCGCCCTTCTTGCGCACGGTCATCGGCACCGACAAGTACACCGATCAGCTCTGGTAGATCGGTGCACCTCGACCTGCTCGCGTCACGCCTCGGCATCGCAACGACGTATACCGACGCGTGGGGCGAGCAGGTCACGGTGCCCGATTCGACGATCGCCGCGATCATCGAATCGTTCGGCTATGACACGGTCGCGACAGGCTGGGACACCACGCTGCTCGCACAACTCGACCACGAGGCCCAGCACCGCCTGATCGAACCCGTGCTGGTCGCATGGGACGGGAACCTTGACGTGACACGGGCGTTCGCACGAAGTCGCGAGTACGGGCTGCGCGTGTTGGCCGAGGACGGTCGCGAGTTCACCGCCCAGCTCGACGACGGGCTCCCACTCCCCTTCGGCTACTACGACGTCATCGTGGGCGACGACATCGCCCGCGCCGTCGTGATCAGTGCCCCGGCACGCATCGGTCCACCGACCGAGCGTCGCCTGTGCGTGTTCGCGCCCTTGTACGCGTTGCGCCCCGATGACCCGGCCCGCTTCGCCGATCTGCGCGAGCTCGACCAGTTGATCGATTGGGTCGCCGACAACGGCGGCCACGGCGTGCTCACGTTGCCGTTGCTCGCGTGCTTCCTCGACGAACCGATCGAATACAGCCCCTACGCCCCCGCCAGCCGGGTCATGTGGAACGAGCTCTACGCGGTGGTCGACCGACCGGCGCTCGCCACCGACGGTGCCTACGTCGACTACCCCGCGGCCTACGCCGCGACGTGTGCCGGCATCGAGGAGGTCGCACGCACGCTCGATCGCGACCCGTTCCAGGCCGGCGAGTTCCTCCGGTTCCTGGCCGGCCACCCCCGGGTCGGCGAGTACGCACGCTTTCGCGCCGCCTGCGCGACCCATGGGCGCGCCTGGCGCGCGTGGCCCGAACCGATGCGCCGCGGTGAGCTCCGGGCCGAGGACGTCGACCCCACCGTCGCGCGGTTCCACTGCGTCGCGCAGTGGCTCGCCCACACCCAGCTCGAAGCGCTCTCCGCGCGAGCCCGCTCGCGTGGCATCACGCTCGGCCTCGACCTCGCCGTCGGCACGCATCCCGACGCGTTCGACGTGTGGACCGACCAGCACCTCTTCGCGTTCGGCTCGAGCGTCGGCGCGCCGCCCGACGGGTTCTTCCCCAGCGGCCAGGTGTGGGGGTTTCCGCCGCCCATCCCGGCGCGGGCCCGCGAGGACGGTCATCGACAGTTGCGGGCCGCGCTCCACCACCACCTGAGCATCGCGTCGCTGCTGCACATCGACCACGTGATGGGACTGCTGCGCCTGTTCTGGGTCCCGGCGGGGGCGAGCCCCGAGCACGGCACCTACGTATACGCCTCGCTCGACGAGCAGATGGCGGTCGTCTGCCTCGAGGCCCACCGCGCCGGCGCGACCATCGTCGGCGAGAACCTCGGTGTGGTCCCCCCCGAGATCGACGCCGCACTCACCACCCACGGGCTGCTCGGCATGACCATCGGTTACGGCGTGCTCGAGGACGACCGGCGCGCCGCCGAGCCGCTCACCGCGACCTCCACAGATCTGGCCACCTTCGGCACGCACGACATGCCCACGTTCGCCGGGTTCGTCCACGACGACGACCTCGCCGAACGGATCGCGCTGGGATTCGGCGACCCCGACGAGGCGCGCGACCTGGCCGTTCGGCGCGCCGTGGCGCTCGGGATGGCGGCGGAGGCCCGCGGCATCGAGCCCGCCGTCGGCTCGTTGTTCCGCGCCGTCAGCCTCGAGCTCGGGGCGAGCGCGTCGCCGTGGGTGGTGCTGCAGCTCGAGGACCTTTGGGGCGAACGGGAGCCCCAGAACGTTCCCGGGACCTCGACCGAGCGACCGAACTGGTTGCGGCGGGCGCGCCACTCCCTCGGCGCGGCACCCCCTGAGGCCGCCGCACTGCTGCGCGATGTTGCGGAGCGACGAAAGACCGATGTTGCGGAGCAACGAAACGATGTT
>JBKJKR010000427.1:0-4841 GCA_046597135.1 Acidimicrobiales bacterium
CCCACGTGGCGGCGCATCGGCGGGGCATGTCGGGCCACGGCATGGAGGCCACGAACCTGCGCGACGCCATGGCCCGCATCCTGGCGTGGAGCGTTGCCGCCGTTTGACGCTCCAGCGCGTATCAGTGTCTTTCAATGATCTGAATGTCTCATTGGCCCATGTGATGCGCGCAACCTATCGTCGCACCGTGACTGGCCGCGACACGATCCTCGACGTCGCACCGGCTCCGGCCCGGTCGCCATCGTGGTATCGCTCGACCCTGCAGGCGGCGCGGGTGCACCGCATCGCCACCGGCCTGTACCTCGGGCTCGTGGTGCTGAACCTGATCGACCTCGTCACCACTCGGCTCGTGCTCGACCGGGGCGGTCGCGAGGGCAACCCGGTGATGCAGCCGATCATCCACACCCCGCTCGGCGCGCTGGCGGCCAAGGCGTTGTGCCTGGGGCTCATCGGTTTGCTCATCGTGCGCTCGCGTCGTTCGCCGCGCATGCTGGTCGTGCTCGCCTCAGTCGACGTCTGGTACGTGCTGGTGGTCCTCTGGAACCTTCAGGTGCTCCACGCCCTGACGTGATCGCGTAGGTCGGCGAAGGGGACCGGTACGATTTGTCGGTCTTTCCCTGAACCCGATCAAAGGTGGGCACAACTCGATGAGGGTCAACTTCGGCGGACGCGTCCTGGTGCTGGGCTGCGGTTCGGTCTCGCAATGCCTGCAGCCGCTGCTCCTGAAGCACCTCAAGATGGACTTCTCGAGGCTCACGATCATGGACTTCGAGGACAACCGGCACTCCGTGCCCGACATCCTTGCCGCGGGTGCCAAGTACGCGCAGAAGAAGCTCACGCGTCAGAACATGGCGACGCTGCTGTCGAAGTACGTCGGCGAAGGCGATCTGCTCATCGACCTCGCGTGGAACATCAAGTGCGAGGACATCACGCAGTGGTGCCACGACAACGGCGTGATGTACATCAACACCTCGGTCGAGGAGTGGGACCCCTACCTCGACGCCGAGAACCAGCCGCCGAACACGCGCACGCTCTATCACCGGCACCGCAAGCTACGGAACCGCGTCGCCTCGTGGAAGCGCAACGGCCCGACCATCGTGGTCGAGCACGGCGCCAACCCCGGTCTCGTGTCGCACTGGACGAAGGTGGCGCTCGACGACATCGCGTCGACCATCGTGCGCGGTCGCACGTCGAAGGTCCGCAAGGTGGCGCTCGAGGCCGCGCTGAACGCGGGCGACTACGCCGCGCTGGCCATGTACACCGGCACCAAGGTCATCCACATCAGCGAACGCGACACACAGATCGCCGACCGCCCCAAAGAGATCGACGAGTTCGTCAACACCTGGTCCATCGAGGGCTTCTACGAAGAGGGTGTGGCGCCCGCCGAGATGGGCTGGGGCACGCACGAGCGCTCGCTGCCCGCCGGTGCGCACACCTACGACTACGGGCCCCGCAGTCAGATCTGCATCGCTCAGCCCGGCATGAACACGTGGGTCCGTTCGTGGGTGCCGCTCGGTGGCGAGATCCGCGGCATGGTCATCCGCCATGGCGAGGCGCTCACCATCACCGAGCACCTCACCGTGTGGGAGGACGAGCGACCCGTCTACCGGCCGACCGTCCACTACGCGTACATGCCCACCGACGCGGCCCTCGCGTCGCTGCACGAGCTGCGCATGCGCAACTTCGAGATGCAGTCGCGGCTGCGCATCATGAACGACGAGATCACCACCGGTCGCGACGAGCTCGGCGTGCTCCTCATGGGCCACGACCTCACCTCGTGGTGGGTGGGCAGCCAGCTCGACATCGACGAGACCCGCGAGCTGGTGCCAGGTCAAAACGCCACCACGTTGCAGGTCGCCGCGTCGGTGCTCGGGGCGGTGTTCTGGATGATCCGCAACCCGCGTCGGGGCTTCAACGTCCCCGACGACCTGCCGCACGATCAGGTGCTCAACGTGGCCAACGTCTACCTCGGCCCGTGCCCATCGGTGCGCAGCGACTGGACGCCCAAGAAGAACCGGGTCGACCTGTTCGCCAAGTGGGGCGGCGCCACGCCACCGGCCGACGAAGACGTGTGGCAGTTCGGGTCGTTCCTCGCGTGAGGCAGCTGGCGCGCCGACGCCTGGCGGCCGTGATACTCGCGGTCATCGCGGTCGCGGGCCTCGGCGCGTGCGGCGACGAAACCGATACGTCGCCGCAGTCCGCGTCGTCGTGCGAGGAGCTCGTGAAGAGCGCGGCGCAGCTGACCCGCACGATCGTGCGCGATCTTCAGGGCAAGACGATCGCCGACCTGCGCGCCGCGAACCCGGAGGACCCCTACGCCGAGCTGCTGCGCCCGTTCGACGTGTATCAGAAGCGCGCCGGCGAGCTCGGCTGCGACCAGGGCCAGCTGCGGCGCCTCGCGTGCAAGGAGTACCAGGGCATCCAGCCGAACGGCCCGGTGTCGGAGGAGTTCCTCTCGCGCGTACCCGACACCTCCTGTTGAGGAATGCCAGTATCGCGACATGACCGATGCGCCATCCCCGGCTGAGCCCCTGAACGACGAACTCCCCAACGAGTGGGGACCGCGGCTCGCCGACCTGGCGGTGCGGAAGGCGGCGTCGCAGGTGATGGGCGGACCCGAGAAGATCGCGAAGCACCACGGCCGGGGTTCGCTCACGGTCCGCGAACGCCTCGACCATCTGCTCGACCCCGGCTCGTTCCGCGAGATCGGTCCGCTGGTCGGCTCGGTGCCGGCCGACGGGCTCGTCACCGGTTGGGGCCGCATCAACAACCGTCCGGTGCTCGTCGGCGCCGAGGACTTCACGGTGCTCGGCGGTTCTATCGGATCGGGCAACAGCGCGAAGCGCTACCGCGTCGCCGAGCTCGCGCTGCAGGAGCACATCCCGTTGGTGATGATCCTCGAAGGCGCCGGGCATCGCCCGGCCATGCCCGGCGACCCCATCCACACGAGGGCCCCGAGCGACCTCGTGGCCCAGGCCAAGTTGGCGGGCTCCGTGCCGTTCGTGACGGCGGTGCTCGGCGCGTCGGCCGGCCACGGCGCGCTCACCGCACCCATGTCCGACTTCACGGTCATGGCGGCCAACAGCATGATCTTCACCGCCGGGCCGCCGCTCGTGAAGCAGTCGATCGGCGAGGACATCACCAAGGATCAACTCGGTGGGCCGCAGGTCTCGGTGGTCTCGGGCGTCATCCACAACGTGGCGGCCGACGACAAAGCTGCGCTCGACGTGCTGCGCGACTACCTGAGCTACATGCCCTCGAGCGCGTGGCAGTACGCGCCGGTCGACACCACCGGCCCTGATCGTGGGCCGCGGGTGCTCGACGAGGTCCTCTCGGTCGTCCCCACCGACGGACGCAAGCTCTACGACATGCGCCAGGTGATCAGCGTGCTGGTCGACAACGGCTCGTTCTTCCAGGTGCAGCCCGACTACGGCGAGACCATGATCACCGCCCTCGCGCACCTCGGCGGACATCCGGTGGCGATCGTCGCGAACCAGCCGTCGGTCAAGGGTGGCGCCATCGACAGCGACGGGGCCGACAAGGGAGCCCGCTTCCTGCAGATCGCCGATTCGTTCCACCTGCCGGTGATCAACCTGTGCGACAACCCGGGAGTGCTTGCGGGAAGCGACGCGGAACGCGCCGGCATCCTACGCCACGGCGGCCGCATGTTCGCCGCGCAGGTCGGGCTGCAGACGATCAAGTTCCACGTCACGCTGCGCAAGGCCTACGGCTTCGGTGGGTGCATCATGGGCATGCTCGGGTTCAACAACCACAGCTCGTCATGGGCGTTCCCGGGCGCCACGCTCGGCGCCATGCCGGCCGCCGGATCGTCGAAGGCCACGCACGCCGACGAGGACACCACCGTGCTGTTGCGCCAAGCCGAGCTCGAGTCGTCGTACCGCTCGGCGCAGGGTCTGGGCTTCGACGACCTGCTCGACCCGCGTCAGCTGCGCAACGTGCTCCTCGACGCGCTCAACGTCGCGCTGGCGCGTCGTCCCGCGCAGGCCGTCCCCGTGCAGCGCGTCGGCTACCTGCCTTAGGAACGCAGGGCGTCGCGCGCGTTCCGGGTCGTGGGATGACCGTCCTGGCGTGCGGTTGGCGACCCAGTTGGGCGAGCGCAGGTTTTGGGTCGTGGGATGACCGTCCTGGCGTGTGGCTGGCGACCCAAGATCGCGATGAGGCGCGGCGCGCGCAGGTACCGCTCGCGCACTCAGGACCGGAGGGCGTCGGCCACGTGGTCGATGCAGCGGGTGAGCTGCGCGATGTCGTCGGGTTCGACTGCGGGGAACATGGCCACGCGCAGCTGGTTGCGTCCGAGCTTGCGGTAGCTCTCGGTGTCGACGATGCCGTTGGCGCGCAACGCTTTCGCGACCACGTTGGCGTCGACCGTGTCGTCGAGGTCGATGGTGGCCACGACGTGGCTGCGGTCGGTGGGTGCGGCGACGAACGGTGTGGCGTACGTGCTCGCGTCGGCCCACGCGTAGATGGTGGCTGCGGACTGATCGCAGCGCCCGGCCGCGAACTCGAGTCCGCCGTTGTCGTTCATCCAGCGCACCTGTTCGTTCATGAGGAACAAGGTCGCAAGCGCCGGCGTGTTGAGCGTCTGGTCCTTGCGGCTGTTGTCGAGCGCCTGCGCGAGATCGAGGATGGCCGGCATCCAACGTCCGCTCGCAGCGATGCGTTCGATGCGCTCGACGGCCGCGGGGGAGACGGCCGCGAGCCACAGGCCGCCGTCGCTCGCGAACGACTTCTGCGGCGCGAAGTCGTTCGCGAGCGACGGCGGCCTGTGGCTCGCGTGCGTCTCGCCCGCGGCGGTCGAACGCATCGAACGCATCGCCAAG
>JBKJKR010000539.1:0-5925 GCA_046597135.1 Acidimicrobiales bacterium
CTCGCGCATGGAGGTGTCTGGGCACCTGGTGGGCTCCCCCGCCTTCAAAGCGGGTGGGACGGGCGATCCCCGTCCGGCGGGTTCGATTCCCGTCCACCTCCGCCGCGCGGCGCACTCGCCGGGTGCGGCCCAACTAGACTCGAGCCATGAAGAAACTGCTGATCCTTGTCGTGTTCGGTGGACTTCTCGCGGTCGCCGCGAAGAAGATCCGCTCCGTCTGATACCCGATTCGGTCTGATACCGAGTTCACCCCGCTCCGGTGTCCGGCTTCGGTCGGCGCCGGAGCGTTCGGGCGGTGATGAACACGGCGACACCGACGGTGCTCACGCCAAAGGCCAGCACCGAGAGTCGCACCATCCGGTTCGTGGTCGGTAGCGCCACGCGTGCCCGTAGCGGCACCGGGTGGTCGAACAGCAGCACCTCCCAGCCCCGTTCTGCTGCTGCACGTCGCAGTTCGCGATCGGGATTCACCGCGACGGGGTGACCGACGCATTCGAGCAGTGGCAGATCCGTCGCCGAGTCGGAGTAGGCGAAGGACTGTTCCAGATCGATGTTCTGGGTGGCGGCCAGGGCGCGCACCGCCGCGGCCTTCGACGGACCGTAGGCGTAGAACTCGACCTCGCCCGTGTAGCGCCCTTCGTGGTCGATCTCGGCCCGGGTCGATATGGCACCGTCCACGCCCAGGTACGTGGCGAGGGGGTCGACGATCTCGGCGGGTGATGACGACACCAGGAACACGCGTCGTCCCGCTCGGCGATGGGTTCTGATGAGGTCGAGTGCCTCGTCGTACACGATCGGTTCGATCACCTCGTGCAACGTGTCCTCGACGAGGGCCCGCAAGCGGGCCTGGTCCCAGCCGCGGGCCACCCGCAAGGTCGACTCGCGGACCTTGGTCATGCGGCGATCGTCGGCGCCGAACGCCCGGAACATGACCTGGCCGAGCGCGGCGCGCACGGCCAGTCGGTGCGAGATGTAGCCCTCGCGGCGCAGGGTGCGGCCGTAGGCGAGCAGCGATGCCTTGGCGATCACGGTCTTGTCGAGGTCGAAGAAGGCGGCCTCCACGGGGCTGACACTACGGCTCGGACCCGCGAGTTCCGTCGCGCCCGCCGCCCCTGAGCCGACGGTTCCGTCGCTCGGTCCGTGCTCGACCCATTGTCAGTGTCACAGCCCATCGTTATGATCCCGGCACGCTCTCGGGCGTTCTCGCTGCCTTCGCAGCCTTCGTGAGTCGCTTCCCCGCTGACCCGAACTCTGCTGCTGGAGGGTGCCTGTGCGCGCCGTTCCTCTCGAAGCGTTGCGCCCGTTGTTCGACGACGAGCGCGTGACCGAGGTGCTCGTCAACGGCCCAGGGCCGGTATGGGTCGAGCGCGACGGTGTGCTCGTGTGCACCGACGTGGTGGTCGACCGGCCGGCGCTCGAGCGGCTCATCGAACGGATGCTCGGGCCCGCCGGGCGGCGGGTCGATCATGCTTCGCCCTGCGTCGATGCGCGACTGGCCGACGGCTCGCGGGTCAACATCGTGGTGCCACCCATTGCCGTCGACGGTCCGTGCGTGTGCATTCGCCGCTTCCGGCGGGGGTTCACCGACCTCGCAACGCTGGCCCGCCCCTCCGAGGTGCGGTTGCTCACCTGGGCGGTGCGCAGTCGGGCCAACATCGTGGTCGTCGGCGCGGCGGGTGCCGGCAAGACCACGTTGCTCAACGCACTGGCCTCGGCCATCGGCCCGAGCGAGCGCGTGGTCACCATCGAGGACGCAGCCGAGCTCGCCCTCCCGGCCGCCCACGTGGTCCGGCTCGAGGCGCGCCCGGCCAACAGTGAAGGGCTTGGTGCGGTCACCGTGCGCGATCTGGTGCGCAATGCACTTCGCATGCGTCCTGACCGCATCGTCGTCGGCGAGATCCGGGGGGCCGAAGTCGTCGAGATGATCCACGCGATGGACACGGGTCACGATGGTTCGTTCTCGACGTGTCACGCGAACAACCCGACTGACGCCATGCGCCGCTTCGAGACCATGCTCGCCGCGGCCGAGCCGACCATGCCGGTCGACGCAATACGTGGTCACCTCGCCGCGTGCATCGACCTCGTGGTTCATGTCGACCGATCGGCCTCGGGCCGGCGCGAGATCCGCGAGATCGCCGAGGTGCAGCCGTTCGTGCCGGGCGCGGCCGAGCTCGAGTTGCGCACGCTCGTGGCGTGCGGCGCTTCCGTGTCGGCCCCTCGACGCCCGCCACGTGCGTCCGATGCCCTGCCGTTCGTGTGGGTGCCCGCATGAATCCCTCGGCGCAGCTCGTCACCCTGGCGACACCCGCCCATCGGATGCGCCGGCTCGCATCGCGCAAAGGGATTGCGTTGCGGTTCCCGCCGCTCGTCGTCATCGCGGCCTCGTGCTGCGGAGGCACGGTCGTCGGTGCGACGCTCGCCGCGAGCCGCGGTGCGCTCGTCGGGTGCCTGGCCGGCCTGCTCGCACCATGGCTCGGGTTGCGGTTGGCTCCCGATCGTCGCCAGGAGCGCATCGGCGCGCAGGTGCCCGGGTTCGTCGATGCGGTCGCTCGGTCGTTGCGCTCCGGCCGGTCCCTGTCGGGCTCGGTGAGCATCGCCGCGTCCGAGGCACGCGAACCGTTGGCCGCAGAGCTGCGGCCGATGCTCCTGCGCATCGAAGCGGGCATCGGCTTGCGTGATTCGCTGGCGGCCACCGATGCGGCCACCGCCAGCGCGCCGTTGCGCACCGCGCTCGCCGCGCTGGCCATTGCCAACGAGGCCGGGGGCGCGCAGGCCATGGTGCTCGACGCCTTGGCATCGTCGTTGCGCTCGCGGGCGGTCGCCGGCCGCGAGCTGCAGGCCATGGCCACGCCGGTGCGCATGTCGGCCACGGTGATCGCGCTCGCTCCGCCCGCCGTGCTGGGTTCGGTCCTCGTGATCGATCCGACGACTGCGTCGCTTGCGTATACGTCGGCCGCGGGCCGCGGGGCAGCCGTGCTCGGCGTGGTCCTCGACCTCATCGGTCTGTGGTGGATCCGGCGGCTCACGAGGTCCACCCCGTGATCCGTCGTCGCGATCGCGCCACGGTGTCGGCCCACGACCTTGCTGACTTCGCCGACCTGGTTCGGGTCGCGCTGGGGTCGGGGTTCACGGTCATGCGGGCCTTGGCGCTCGTGTGCGCGCACTCGACCACGCCCGTCTCTGCGGTGTTCGCGACTGCGCTCGCGCCCGGCAACGGCGGCTCACCCGTCGACGCGCTGGCCGCGTTGCCTGACCGCCTGGGCGACGCCGGCCGCGAGCTGTGCGGCTCGCTCGTCGCCTCGGCTCGCTACGGCGCACCGGCTCTGCCCGCGCTCGAGCGCGTGGCGTTCGAGCTTCGTCTGGCTCGCCGGCTCGACGCCGAAGTGCGCGCCAAGCGCACCTCCGTGCTGCTTCTCCTCCCTCTTGTCCTGTGCGTCCTACCCGCATTCGTGCTCTTGGCCATCGTGCCATTGGTGCTCGGCGCGCTCGCCGCGTTGCCGGGCGCCACGCCGTAGCGGCCATCTCTGGAGGTCCCATGTCGTCTGTGTCAGAACTTGTCGTGCGGTGCGCTCTCGCGCTCCGTCACCCGCGAACCGATCGAGGCCAAGCAACTGCGGAGTACGTGCTCGTGCTGCTCGGTGCGGCATCGGTCGCGCTCGTGCTCATCGGTTGGCTGGCGCGCTCCGGCCGCATCGAAGGCTTGCTCGATCAGGTCTTCGACCAGATCACGTCGCAGCTGTGATCACCGGCGCGTGCCGGGCGCCGGTTCCCGCCTCGCGCGCGGCACGCGCCCCCTCCGGCCCGCTGCACCGCGCCTGCGGTCAGGCCACCGTCGAGTTCGTGATGGTGCTGCCGATGGTCGTGGTGGTGTGTCTCGCGGTGGTGCAGGTGGCGGTCGTGGCGCGCCGCGACGTGCTGGTCGCGCACGCCGCTCGCGAGGCGGCGCGCGCCGCCGCCGTCGAGGTCGATGACGCGGCGGCGGCCGCCGCCGCGCTCGACGCAGCAGTGCGGTCGGGCGGTCTCGACGCGTCGTTGCTCCGCGTCACGGTGTCGCGCGACGCCGACGACGTACGGGTCACGGTGCGCTACGACGACCCGACCGACGTCGCGATCGTGGGCCGGCTCGTGGGGTCGGTCACGCTGCAGGAACGTGTGACGATGCGTCGCGAAGATCGATGACGTGCTTGCCGAGGACGTACCCCAACAGGTCGAGCGACGCGGCCTTGTCGAGCGGCTCGTTGCCGTTGCCACACTTCGGCGACTGGATGCACGAGGGGCATCCGGCGACGCACGAGCATCCGGCGATCGCGTCGTGCGTGGCGTCGAGCAGCTCATCGGCAGCCTGCCAGCCGAGCTCCGCGATGCCGGCGCCGCCCGGATACCCGTCGTAGATGAACACCGTCGGCGCGCCCGTGTCCTCGTGGCGCGCCGTCGACACCCCGCCCACGTCCCAGCGATCGCAGATGGTGAACAGCGGCAGCATGCCGATCGCAGCGTGCTCGGCGGCGTGCAGCGCGCCCGGCAGATCGGGCGCGCTGATGCGGGCATGGTGCACGGTCGCTTCGTCGAAGGTGAACCAGAACGAGCGGGTTCGCAAGCGGGTGGCGGGCAGGTCGAGCGACGTGGTCTCGAGCACGCGTCGGGTGGCCAGTTCCTTGCGCTGGAACCCGGTCACCCGCGACGAGACCTCGACCTGGCCCAGGTGCAGCATCGCCGGGCCCACGGCACGCCGCTGCTCGGTGCGGACCACGCGGATGTCGATGTCGGCGCGCGCCTGGGTGTAGGTGTCGCCGTCCGCCGGCATCACCACGGCCACCCGAGCGTCGAGATCGAGCGACATCACCAGGTACGGCCGCCCCTGATGCAGGTACACCGCGCCCGGGTGCACCGCGTTCGTGGCCCGGGTGGCGTCGACGGTGCCGACCAACGTGTCGTCGGGGAGGCGGATCTTCACCTCGCCGGCCGCGCCGTTGCGCAACCCCACGCGCGGTGCCGGCACGCCCTTGCCGGCCCACATGGCGCGCGGCGCTGCGTAGCGGTGTGGCCGCCTTATGGCCAGCAGATCGTCGGCCACGAGGTCGCGCACGCCATCGGCGAGCGTGTCGTCGCCCCACCACCGTTCGTCGGTGTGACCGAGCGGGCGTTCGAAGGCCGCGCACGCCAGATGCGGGCGCGCGATGAACGGGTTGGTGGTGTTGATGACCGCGCGCTCGGGTGGGCGTTCGAACAGCGCGCGAGGGTGTCGGACGAGCCATTGGTCGAGTTGATCGTCGCCCGCCACCACCACGGCGAGCGAGGGCTGTCCGCTCCGGCCGACGCGGCCGATCTGCTGCCACGTGGACGCAATGGTGCCCGGGAAGCCGTTGATCACGCAGGCGTCGAGCGAACCGATGTCGACACCGAGCTCGAGCGCCGAGGTGGTGATCACGGCGCGCAGGTCGCCGTTCGAGAGGGCGTCCTCGATCTCGCGGCGTTCGTCGGCCAGGTAACCGGCGCGGTAGGCGCGCACGAGGTGGGCGAGCGAGGGCGCGCGCCGCTGCACCTCGGCCGCGACCACCTCGGTGGCGCGCCGACCGCGGCAGAAGCCGATGACCCGGTGATCGGCCCGGGCAAGCGCTGCGGTGAGCAACGCGGTCTCGCTGTTGGCCGAGAACCGCGTGCCGCTGTGCGGGTCGGTCGGGGGCTGCAACAGCGCGATGGTGCGGGCGCCTTTGGCCGCGGTGTCGTGGGTGACCGCTTCGACGGGTGCGCCGCACAGCGCCCGGGCCAGGGTGGCCGGGTCGCCGATGGTGGCCGAGCACAGCACGAACGACGGATGGGTGCCGTGGTGCTCGCACAGGCGGCGCAGGCGCCGCAGCACGTGCGCGAGGTGCGTGCCGAACACGCCGCGAAACACGTGCATCTCGTCGATGACCACCAAGCGCA
>JBKJKR010000588.1:0-3284 GCA_046597135.1 Acidimicrobiales bacterium
TCGACTTCAACGGCGAGACGATCTCCGGCACGGCGTGGAACAGCTCGACCCGAAACAAGCCGTGCTATACGGATCCCTACAACGCCGACGGCGTGACGGGCTTCTCGGACGCTGAGCTCGCGTCGATCTACTCCATCTGGCAGCGGGTCGCCGAGGACTACGCATCATTCGACGTCGACGTGACGACTCAGGACCCGGGCACTGACGCGATCACCCGATCCGGCATCGACGACAGCACCTACGGCACGCGGGCGCTGATCACGAACTCGACCACGAAGTGCTCCAACCGCAAGACGTTGTACGCCTCGGTGTGCAGCCGAGGCTGCGGTGGGGTGGCGTACGTCGGAGTGTTCGACCAGTACGGCAACGGGACGAGTGCGCCCTCGTACTACCAGCCGGCGCTGATCTTCCAGAACGGGACGGGTCCCGGGGCGAAATACGTTGCAGAGGCGGTCTCCCACGAGGTCGGACACAACCTCGGGCTCAGCCACGACGGCACCAGCTCCCTCGGGTACTACGAGGGCCACGGCAGCTGGGCACCGATCATGGGTGTCGGCTACTACAGGGCGATCACCCAATGGAGCAAGGGCGAATACACGGGCGCCAACAACACCCAGGACGACTTCGCCGTCATCGCCGCGAACGGCGTCGCCGAGCGTGACGATGATCAACCAGATTCGTTGCCGACCACGTCACTGGTTGCTGTCGCCCCGGTGTCGGGCGTGATCTCCAGCCGAAACGACGTGGACGCGTTCTCGGTAACCGTCACCGACGGACAGACGGTCACGATCACCGCCACCCCGGCAGCCACAAGCCCGGACCTCGACATCCTGCTCACCCTCACCCCAGCCGGCGCCGGCGTGTCGAACAACCCGGATTCCGGCTCGACCTCGGGTGATGCCGCCTACGGCATGGATGCATCGATCACGGGAGTAACGGCAGGCACGTACACGGTCACGGTCGAGGGCGTCGGTTTCGGCAATCCGCTCGACACCGGGTACTCAAAATACGCCAGCATCGGCGGCTACACCATCACCATCACGATCACCGGCGGGTGACGGCCGACCACGAACGCCGCCGGCTCAACGGCACTCAAGCACTCAGTCTCCCCTGATCCACCTGGTCGACGATGTCGTTTGCGTTCATCTTGCGGTGGGTCGCTCGACGAGGCACTCCGAGTTGTTCCAGGTGCACGGCGATGGTCCAGTGGTGGACGCCGAGGACCTTGGCGATGGCTCGCAGCGATCGTCCCAGCGGTGTCGACTGCCCAACTCGCGACGGGTATCGCCGGCATGACGCTCGCGCTGAAGCGGCGGTACGCGTACCACGTTCCTTTGCTCCACGGTCGCGCTGACAAGGTTGCGCGCGACTCGCTCTTGATGGGTACCGCGCTCTCGGCGCCCGTCGTCATGCTCGCCACGCAGGTCGTGGCCACCGCCCGCCTCGTTCGTCGGCAGTCGACGCCGGAACGTCTGGTGCTCGGAGCCCTCGGCGCAACCATGGTCGTTGGCTACTTCGCTGAGTCGCTTGTGCGAAAGCGACTTCGCCGGTCCAGTTGGGATCGTGTCGAGTCACCGCTCGTCATTGCTGGGATCAGCTTGGCTGCGGAGATGGCTGTGCTCGGTCTCACTTCGCAGCGCCGCCCGACGTAGACGGCTCGAGCGCCCCGCGCCACCGCTCGCGACGTCGGAGATGCGGCGAGGCGCGAGGCACCGAAGGCCGCACCGCCCCCACGCCGACGACACTCAGCCGCTGCTCTCCACAGCAGCGCGCTCGCATCCGCTCGGCAGTGTCAGGTCCCGAGGTCGTGCTGGACGGCGCGTTCAGCGGCGGCGAAGCCGATCTTCGAGTGCGTGGCGTCGCAGAACGGCTTGGTCGTGGACCCGCCACAGCGACACAAGGCGACGATGTCGCGTTCGGTGCGGTGCTCGTTGCCATCGGCGTCGAGGATCGTGACGGGGCCCTTCACGAGATAGGGCCCGTTCTCGCGCACCGTGATCGAGACTTCTGTGTCAGTCATCGCGCTGGTCTACTCCCCGCCCCGTGCGATTGGCAACTGCGCAACTGGCGAGGCGGGATCCTGTGGCACCGCACGTCAGCGCCGACCGGCGTGACTGCCCCAGAACGCCGGGTCCGCGTGCCGTGTCAGTGAGCTCGACGAGGCAGGAACGTCTCAGTTACTTCGGCCGTTGCTCGATCCCTCTCTGCCGTCAAATGACGCTCATCACGACCGTGTACCCGGTGGCGTCTGCCGGCGCGATGGACCTCGCGAACGAGCGGGGCCGAGAGTTGGTCGTCGCGATGGCGACCCGCGCCTTCACGAGCGCCCTCGACCTCGACACGCACGAGTTCCTGACGCACTGAACTGAAACCACGAGCGACGGGGCCAACCGGGCCAAGGTCCCCGAAGTGCCTACTTGTGTCCGGCGTGAGCTCTCGTCTGAAAGCGCGTCTGCGGGGAAAGGCGCAAACGCGAAGGCATCAGCCCGGCGCGGCCGGGGTGGTGCCGAGGACGAGTACGGAGCGGGCGTGGTCGATGAACAGGCGCTCGTCGGCGAGAAGCGGCTCGGTGATTGCGGGGTTGCTCAGAATGCTGACGAAGCGTTCGAGGTCCTCGTAGTAGGCGATCGCCACCCCGTCGAAGTCGCCGAGGACGGCGCCGGTGGCGGCGACGACCGCTTGCGTCCATGCGGGGTCGGTGTGGAGTTGGCGATAGCCCTGCGAACCGGGGACCCTGCGGCCGAGCTCGGCGTGCTCGTGGAGCCAGTGGTCGTGGAACCGTACATCGGTGAGGTCGGGCAGGCGGCGCAGCGCAAACGCCAGCACGATCGGTTGGTCACCGGGCACGATGACGTGCTCGACCCCGGCGACGGCGGCGGACAATTGCGGTTCGACGACGTGGCCGAGGCGGCGAATCGAGCCGGCGACGGCATCGGTGAGCGCCTGTCGGGCGGTGCCTGTGGACGCCTGCAGTTCGAGCACCGCTTGGATCGTCGGACCGCTGGCCGTCGCCTCGAGGTGGGCGAGCCCCTCGGGCATCTTGGCGAGTGCCATGACCGCACGAACCGATGTACCCCGCGGCGCGCGGTCGAGCAGTTCAGCGGCCTCGGTTGCCACTGCGAGTTCAGCGTCAGCTCGCGGGCACTCGGCGCGCAGCGCGAGGAAGAGATGGATCTTGTCGGTCATCTCACGCCACCGGGCGTAACGGCGTCGGCCGCGAGGATGCGGGCGACATCGGGTTCACCCAGCAGCATTTGGCCGCCGTCGACGGTGACGACCTCGCC